>JAGBWB010000240.1 GCA_017629975.1 Lentisphaeria bacterium | reverse complement strand
TGAAACAGATTGATGACCCACCGGGCAGAGTTTTTTGAACGGTTGATCGCCGTGACTTTTATTTGCACGCCCCCATCTTTGCGGATTTGGAAGCAGGCTTCGACGACATGTTTCTGTGCGGCATCAGCCAGGATGTCAGTTTTCCACCCTTTCCCGGGCAAATATGCCAGCTCTCTGGGAATCGTGTGAATAGACGCATGAAGCTGCAGACTGGGCAGATAATGGGCTTTGCGCTGACAGAATATCTGCCCGGTTTTGATTTTTTTCCCGGAACGCCAACCGGCACAGAAAATGAAATTGAGTGTCCCGCCCGTTGCGGGCTCCAACACCAATTGTGCGTTTGCCCCGACTCCGGGAACAAAGGGAGTCCATTGCATCTTTTTCATTTATTGGACTTTGGCTCCTGAAGTGGGAGCGGCCCAGGAGCTCACCTTGAATGCCTTGCGGTTGCAGAGAACATACTGCTGCTTAAATTCACCTTGTGTAATGTTTTTGACATTGCCTCCTGCCATCAGGACATTGGTTCTGCCGGCGTGCCGGGGAGTCAGCATACTGTATTTGGCATTATGGTACGGCAGCAGTTTGTTGTTCATCATATTTTCGGTTCCGCCATGACGGGTATCCCCGGCGACGATGAGTTTTCCGGTACTGACCTGTTCGTTTGTCGTTGAGGCATCGAGGGGGAACTGACTCCATTTGTAGAGAGGATTGGTATAATAATTCGCATCAGGCCCGTAGGCAAGACCGTAAGTGTATCCGCCGCGGACTTGGGCAGCAGTTGTTTGCGGAGCCGGCCAGGAAGGACAATAGAAGATCTTGGGGATCCTGCCATCATCTCTTTCTTTGCCGCTTCCATTGGTTTTGATGTCCTGATAGGTCAAGCCGCCCACGTAAGCTGCCAACCGGGCGATACCGCTCCGGTCATAATGTTCAAATCCACCGCCGGAATGGAGCAGATAACCATGATGATCACTGCCGTAGAGATACATTGCATTGCCGATTTCCCGCAGGTTGTTGATACAACTTGTGCCCCGGGCCTTTTCCCTTGCCTGCTGCAGCGCAGGCAGCAGCATCGCAGCGAGAATGGCGATAATGGCAATTACGACAAGAAGTTCGATGAGGGTGAAGCATGCTTTACGCTCGTCAGCTGTTTTACTGTGCATTAACATTTTTCCTTTCAAGAGTTATTTGTGTGTTGGTATGAAAATCATTTCCATGTTGATTTTTTTGTGACTGCCTTCCAGTTCAATAGCATAGCGTTGGGGACGGTCTTTCCAGCTTGAATCGGCTTTGATCGTCTCATGTTTGAGTTTCCACGGTATGCCGGAGGTATTTACTGTAATGCTGACGTTTGTATTTCTGTATTCAGCCGACAGCGTATCTTTTCCAGTGCGTTTGATCCTGCCGAATGTTGTCAGAGCTGTTTCAAAACTCTGGGGATTTTCAAATTCCGCAGAATCGGCGACGGAGACTTTGCCGCGCCCTTCTGAATTGAATGAAAAGGTGCGTTCCAGCTTCTTTATCCCCGCCGGATGATTACCGTAGGCGTTGCGGATATCCAAAGTTACGGAAGTTGAATTTTTCTGTTTGACAAAACGCAGTTTTTTTGCCGCCGTTCCGGGACCGGAAATTTGCAGGCGTCCTCCAATCACCGGAACCGGATGTCCCCAGGAGTTCAACAACGGATTTTTATAACGGTTGTGGTTGAAACTGTCACGGCTGTAAATGACTCCTCCCAAATCCCCGAGCAGTGCGACTGTACCGGGGAAAGCGATGGTAAAACTGCCGACATCGTTGTGGTTGTGCAGTTCGGCATTGTTTCCTCCCTTGCATGCCAGCAGGATACCGTTTTCTGCCGGATGGCGGAAAATAAATACCCCAGTCTTTTCAAAGGCGGAGATCATTTCAGGAACAAATTTCTTTGCCGTTTTCCCCGATTGAACCGGCAGGCCCCATACTGCCAGCTGGCCGAGCATATTGGTCGCCACCTGATCGGGGGCTCCGGCATGGTGTCCGAGAAGGAAGTCCCGCAGATACAGTGTGGCTTCACTGACTCCGGCATTGAAGTAGCAATCAGAGAAGGCCGGGAAATACTGATTTTTTGAAAGCATAAATTTCTCAGGAAACTGTGCCGCCAGACGGGCTTCCGGAATGGAAAGCAGTTGTATTTTCCCCTTGGAGACAGCGTAGAGCGTTGCCGCCAGACGGAGGTAGTGGCCGAAACCGTATCCCCAGTAGGAGATCCCTTCACTGCAGTAACCGTCAGCGTTGAAGCCCTGCAGATAATTCCCTGTGTGCCGGACGGCGAAGGCAATGGTACTGTTACGGACATCACGGGGCAGATCAGAAGCCAGAAGTACCTGAACCATATTGGCGATACAGACGGCATTCCAATTGTTGGTGGAAGATAGAAACCAGTCCGGTTGTCTTTTGCCCTGAGCGGTCTCCACCATGGGAGTAATCAGCTGGCGCGTAACTGCTGCCTGCATTTTCTTTGCGGTTTCGGGGGAGATCCACGGCGCAAGCAATCTGCGTGCAGTTATGACGGTCAATCCTGTATTGCTCCCCACCAGTTCGATGTGGTGACGGCGCATCAGCAGATTGTCAAGCTGTTTGTCATGGGCAGGATAGACCCAAGTCACCATGTTGCACAGCACATCGTTGTATGCATGCCACTGTTTGAAATATTTTTCTTTATCTCCCGTCAGACACAATGCCATAGTAAGATATGAATAATTCCTGACCAAAGGCTGATAAAGCTGTTCATAGCGTCTCCGGTTGCCATTCCTGAGAAAATCAAGGTAGTAATCGGTGGGCGGAGCGACAGCGGGAGTATTCAGTGCATTTTGAGCATGTTTAAGGGTATTTTTCCCGAAAAGTGTTTTGCATTTGGCATCCCAGAACTTGCGGTCCGAAGCATCCGGAACCGGGATCCAGGGAGCCGCAGGCAGCTGTTTGAGCTCTTCAAATTCAGGTACCGACACCTTTTTTCCGGCCGCAACAGGGGCGACAGCTTTCTTTATCAATACGATTTTTTCAATATCAAGGACGAGCCCCTTTTTGTAGGGCATCTCCCATCCGGTAAAGTTGAAGTCCAGAGTTTGAACTTTATCTTTGCCCAGGGGATTTCTTGCTTTATTCAGCTTTGTGAGGTCAATGGTGATTTTCTGCATCCCTTTGACAATGCTCTGAATCGGGGCATAATAGTAGTTCCATTTTTTCGCATCCGGCGGATTGGCGGTAATGGTAAAACGGAAGTGATCGCCCTCCCGATTGGAATTGAAATGCATTTCCAGGTGAGTATATTTGCTCACATCCGGAGTGGGCGGAACCAATTTCAGCTTGATGGCATCACTGGTACAAAAACGCAGTCTTCCCTCTTT
>JAGBWB010000239.1 GCA_017629975.1 Lentisphaeria bacterium | reverse complement strand
TGCTCACCTTACTATATGCGGAACTCTCATCTCCCTGATGCAACCGCCAGAATGATTTCCCGCAACGAAAGGCTCCGTCAGGCTCAGGCTTTTTACTTTACCTTCAACTCGGATCCCTGGCCCTTGATGTTCTATTTACGGCTTAACGGCATCTCTCAGACACAATTTCTCTTTGACGGTCCCCGGGGACCTGTGGCAGAGCTCCCTGTTGGAACAGGAGTTATTCTGAAAAGCGATGAGGATCAATCACTTCTTGCCCGCCGTTTCAGGGGCAATTGGAAACTTCTTTTCAAAAATGACAACCATCAAGTATGGAGTTACGACTTATGATCATCGTCATCATGGGACCTACGGCGTCTGGGAAAAGCCGTCTGGCTCTTGACACTGCCCAGCGGATCAACGGAGAAATCGTTTCCTTTGACTCCATGCAGGTTTACCGCGGACTGGAAATCGGCACAGCTCAGCCCACAGCTGAAGAACGTTTACGCGTCCCTCATCACCTGGTGGGGATTTACGATATAAAACAGCGCCTTGACGTCTACACCTTCACCGATCTTGCAGAACGTGCCGTCAAAGAAATCAGCGCCCGGGGAAAGATCCCGATTCTTGCCGGAGGAACCGGCATGTATCTGCGTGCCTTTCTCTACGGCATGGATGATATGCCGGGAGACAGGGAGCTGCGCGCTCAGCTGGACGAACTTTATGATGCCCCTGAAAAAGAGGAATCGCTCCGCCGCCGCATGGCTGAACTGGATCCCGCGGCACTGGAAAAGTGGGGCGAATGCCGGAGACGGCTGATCCGGGCGCTTGAGGTCAAACTGATTTCAGGAAAATCCATTCTGGAGCTTCAGCAGAATCTGCCCCGCAAACTCCGGCATGACGACATTAAGGCTTTCAAACTGGAGCTCCCACCTGAAGAGCTCAACTTGAAGATCGCCGCAAGAACAGCTCTCATGCTCAAAGAAGGGTGGATAGATGAAGCTGAAAAAGCCATTTCAGAAGGACTCCTTGAGACACCCACGGCACATCAGGCCTTAGGTTACAAGATCATTGACCGGTACCTGAAAGGGGAGTTCTCTCAAGAAGAACTCAAAGAGAAACTTATCATTGCCACACGGCAATATGCCAGAAGGCAGCGCACCTGGTTCCGTCACCAGCATCCGGAGGCAGTGGCGGTCACTTCGCCAGAATCTCCCCTGCCAATCTTTCGTTGATCACAGGCAAGTTCAATTCTGCCGCCCATGCCATGATCTCAGGCACAGCCCGCCACAGGGCACTGGGGGTGTGGGCATCTGAACTGCACACAACTTCAATGCCGCCTATTTCAGCGGCAAGCTCCCAGAATTGCCGGATGGGGTAGCGTTTTCTGATTTGTCCGTCTGAAGCGGTAATAGGCTGTTTCCGGATACCGTATGCGTTTATTTCCAGAGGGACATGGAGCGCTTTGGCAGCTTCAATTATCTCTTTTGAGGCAGCCTTTGAATCAGCCGTCCAGGGACATCCGTAGGCAAAGAAGAGATCGGGATGAGCGAAAAATATCCCCAGACCGCTTTCCATAAGTTTGATGCTCTGCTCAACAATGACCTTGAGAGCGGCGGGGTCACTTTCGCCGGGAAACTGTTTATTCCTGCCGTTTTCCCAGATATAGTGATTTGAAGCGATCATATAGTCCAGTTTTTGAGACTCTTTCAGCTCTTTCTGAAAACTCATCAGTTCCGGGATATACTCCCCTTCCAGAGCCCGGAGCAGCTTGATTCCGGGATAGTTTTTTGCAGCCTCATCCAGATCTTTCCAGAGAAAGGGAAGATTTTCCAGTCTGATCCTTGTGGTCTGAAGAAGTCCGCCCGGCAGGGGCACATGCTCACTGAATCCCAGCACATCAAACTTTTCCCGCTCCGCCCAAACCATGTAGTCGGCAATATTTCCTGAACCATGACGGCAGCTGTGGGTATGAGTATGCAAATTGACTTTGCCTTTGAAAGGAGTATTCATTCTTTTTTTTCCTCAAATTAACAAGCGCTTTTTTTCTTCATAACAGCGGCAAAAGCGCCATCCGTGTCAAGATCAGGGATCAACTGCCGCTGAGAAACAAGGGTAAGCTCCGGATGTCTTTCCAGAAATGCCGCCACCTGCCCTGCATTTTCTTCAAACTCAATGGAACATGTGCTGTAAATGAGCAAACCGCCGGGGGCTGTCCGCTTGAGGGCACACTCCAGAATGTGCTGCTGGATCTTGATAAGTTCATGGAACTTATCAAGAGAAAAGTTCCACAGGGCATCAGGCCTGCGGCGGAACACCCCCGTGTTGGAACAGGGAACATCAGCAAGCACAACATCGTAACTCCCTGCCAGCTCCTCAGGCAGCGCCACAATAACTTCGGCTTTGACGCCCCGGCTTTCAAGATTCTGCCGGGTCAGTTTCTGACGGTTCCGGGAACGGTCTGCGGCAGTGATCCTTGCGCCTTGGGGCATGAGTTCCGCCAGCATCAGAGTCTTACCGCCGGGAGCGGCACAGAGATCAAGAGCTTTTGCCGCATTGGAAAGATCAAGATCCTGAAAGACCAGTGAAGTGGCAGGATCCTGCACATAAATATGTTTTTTAAGGAAAGGAGCGCTTTTCAGGACTTCCGCCCCGGAGCCTTTGAAGAAACGGAACGCGGGACTTGCCACAGGTTCAGCCTGAAGATCTTCAAGTTCCCAATCCTTTTCAAGACGGAACGTAAAGGCCGCCCCTTTGAGAAAGGCGGCAGAAAGCTGCTCTGCATTTCCCTGCTTCTTCCATCTTTCCAAAAGCAAATCAGGCAAAACCTTTTCCGGAGATTCTTCAAAGTGAGGCTGAGCGGCAAGGATACGCCGCAAAACAGCATTGACAAACTTATCTGCCTTAAACTTTTTAGCCTCAGTAACTGCAATGTTTACCGCTGATTCAGCCGCGATGGCACGTTGAAAAAAAATCTGAGTCAACACAGCTTGCAGCAGCGCCAGCACAGCAGGGCGCGGAGCTTTTTCTATCCGCTCAGCCAGCAAAGCATCAATGGCCTTACGGCGGCGGAAAAATGTCAGGACAAGATGTCCGATACTCCGGCGGTAACGGGGATCCACATTTTCCATTTCCTCATCAAGTACCGCTTTCCGGGAAATGACAGCTTCAATGATCCCGGCGCTGCCCCGCAATATTCTTCCAGAATCGTGCATCAGTCACCCAAATATTTACCGGGGAGCAGATAATTGACAACGTAATCCCGGACCGCCTCCTGAAGAGAGAAGATCTCACGGGTATACCCGGTGCTGTAAAACTTTTCCATCTCAGCCTTGGTATAATACTGATAGCGGTCTTTCAGATGGTCGGGCATGTCAATGTATTCAATATTGATCTCTTTGCCCAGAGCATCAAAGACAGCTTTTCCCAGAGAGTTCCAGGTTTCAGCTTTGCCGCTGCCGATGTTGTAAAGCCCCCCTGCCCGGGAGCATCCGAAAAGATGCAGAACCATATCAACGGCATCTTTCACATAGAGAAAATCCCGCATGGATTCGCCGTCTGCATACTCTTTTTTGTAGGATTTGAAAAGCCGCAGTTTACCGTCAGCAGTAATCTGTTCAAAAGCTCTGAGAACAACGCTCCGCATCTCACCTTTGTGCCGTTCATTGGGACCGTAAACGTTGGAAAATTTACAGCCCACAAGTTTTTTGAGCCAGTTGTGCCTTTTGGCGTAAAGATCAAACATCTGCTTGGAGTAGCCGTACATATTCATGGGACGCAGCTCTTCAATACGGTCATCATCATCAACATATCCCTTTGAACCGTCCCCATAGGTGGCACAGCTTGAAGCGTAGACCATACGGATCCCTTTGGAAATACAAAACTCAGCAAGTTCGGCCGTATAGCGGAAATTGTTGTCGATGAGATACGAAGCGTCTCTTTCAGTGGTTGAAGAACATGCCCCCAGATGAAAGACACCTTCAACATTGCCGCCGAAATCACCTTTGCGGAGTTTTTCTCTGAACTCACCTTTTTCAAGATAGTCATCATATGCAAGGGGGGCAAGATTCTTCCACTTGTCAGAATTCCCCAGGTGATCCACCACAAGAATATTGCTGATGCCTCTGGCATTGAGTGCGGCAACAACCGCGCTGCCGATAAGTCCGGCGCCGCCTGTTACAATGTACATAAGAAACTCCTGAATTCACGCGCTTTTAGAGAGAAAATCCGCCGCTGCCTATCGCTGCGGAACTGAGAACTGAATTGGTCTTTTGCAGGACCGGGGAATCAAGCCCGGTAAAACGTACCCCGACAGAAAAAGAGGTGTCCCATCCATCAACAGAATCGTGTTCAAAAAGCAGCGCTCCGGAAAGTTCAACACAATGGAAAATCCTTCTCAACAGGAACCGGTAAGAACTGACATGTCCCTGAAGAAAGTCATATCCCACGGAAAAACCGCCGAATGTCCGTCTGTCAGGAGTCAGAGGAAGCTGGACGCCGAAGGACATGGTCTCCTCATGCTTGTACCAGGAACTGCTGAACCAGCGGGAACTTTCAATGAAGGTCAGAGTAGATCCCATGGAGTAAGGATTGCGTCCGTTGTAGGGTCTGATATAATCATAGGAAAAGGTAAAAACAACATCCTCCACAGGAGAGTAACGGACAGAAATATTCCAACGGTTGAGCCACTTCAGATCAATACCGGGACGCCCCACATTGCGTCCGCGACGATAATGATCGGGCAGATGATCATTGTTGCCGCCGGCATCGATGTTGATCTCAGTTGACAGTGTAAGACCTTTGACCGGCTTCAGGCTGAGGATCGTGCAAAAATCACCGACAGCACTCAATCCATCTTTTTTTGATGTATGGACATCAATGAAATTTTCAAGTCTCAGCCAATCCCTGATTTTATTTCCCTGCCTGGTCTGCAAACGGTTTTCCAAACCGAAACGGAAGAAACTCTGTTTGTCAAGCCGGTCAATTTCATCAAAGTAATAGATATGCTCCTTTTTCAAAGAGGGAGTACCGATAAAGGTGTAGTTGGCATAGGGACGCATGATGTGGCGCAGTCCGTCAAGCTGAAGCGTGACGTTGCGGAGATTTGCCCAGGTATTGTGGATCTTAGTAGAAAGCTCTGCACCCAACTCACCTGCCCACCGGAGCTTTGAGCCGCCGTCATCATCATAATTTGTAAAATTATAGGCCCGCATATTGGTGGGAGAAGCCGCTGAAAACATATTGAGCAGATCCTGCTCTTTGACCTCGCGGTCGGAGGTGTGAGAATAAGCAGTCATCTTGAAACCGGCACGGGGCGTCAGGATGAAATAAGGCGTTCTCAAAGGCAGATAGAGGAAATGGGTGGTATCAAAGCGGAACGCATCATAATCTTTGAGTTTACTGCCCTGGTTCCCTTTGAGTTTCTCATCAAAGTCGATCCATCTCATCTGATAGTAACCGGCAGTCATATCGCCCTGATAGTAGAAAGGTGTATCAAGGATCTGCTGACGCTGTCCGAGAAGAAGCAGTTCCGGCATTTTTTCAACAGTGGTGTAGGCATCCATCAACCGTGCGCGGAAATAGAGCGCAGCGGTAAAATTATCAAACTGCTGTTCAAGAGCTGCAAAGGTGGCAGGCTCCGGATTGAGAGTAAAGCGGCTGTTGAAAAAGTCCCTGACAAAGTAGGGGTCGCTGGAGTACTCCACAGCACCTCTGAAATCAAGGCGGGGCGTGATGTGAGTCAAATTTGAAAGACGCAGATTAAATCTCTGATGGGGGACCTTGATCCTGTATCGGCTATATTCTTCTGAGTCATCAGGTCTGATATCATACAATCCGTAAGCAAAGAAGTCAGTTCTGCTGTTTTCGGTGACAAAACTGCCGCTTGCGCCGTAACCGACACCGCGCTGAGTGTACCAATCAGCCATCAGCTTCACCTGACTGCGGGGATACTGTGAGAAAACGAAAGTTTTATAAGCAGAAAAGAAATAACCCCAGTCACTGTTTTTCCCCCAGTGCATTCCGAAAAATCCGGGATCTTCATCCCGCGGTTCCCAGATATAGGGGAAATAGAAGACAGGGAAACCGTAAACTTTGGCAACAGCGTGCCACATGGTGATGATGTACTCATCAAAGTCCCGCTCAATATGTCCGGCGCCGTAAAATCCGCTCTTATTGGGAATCAAACGGATCTTGCTTGCTCCGATGGAATAGTGCGCGTTGTCGGACATCAGATAAGAACAGGAGCTGACTTCGCCGTTGATGAGTTCAATGACTCCATTGGGTAATCTTTCGCCGGAGTCCGCCCGGCAGACGACACCGGAGGTATTGAGCTGAAGTTTGTCAAAACGGAAATAGCCGCTCTTGATATTGCCGACAAATCTGCGGCAGCGGATCGATTCGCCGATATACTTCGCCTTTACAGTAAGTTTGCGTTCACCGAAAACATCCCCTGAAATACCTTCCACAGAGACCTGAACGCCATTTTTTCCTTCCAGCTTCGCAAGATCGCTGACCTTGATCTGAAGTACACTTTCCTTCCATTTCACCAAACGGCACTCACCGCTTGCCTCAATATCCTGCAATCCGGGATTGACAATGGCTTTGTCACAACTCAGTACCATATCCTCATATTTGATGGTCACATTGCCTTCAGCCACATAATTGTTCCCGACAATGCTCCACTTGTCGGCCTTGACATGTTTCAAAGCCTCCATGGTTTTCAAAGTGGATTGGGAAACAACTGCTCCGCCCAGCATGGAAAAAAAGACGCTGACAGACAGCAGGATCGTAAAAAGTCTGCTCATTTACTTCAACTCCCGGGATTCATTTTTAAACCATTTTTCCAAACGGTCCTGAATAAATTCAATTGTTTGCTGCAGCTGCTCTTTGCCGTTGCCGGTCACCTCCATGGCGGGGCCGAATTCAAACCAGGTCTCTCTGCCGGGATGCACAGGTCCCAGATCCCGGAAAATACCTTTTCCCTGGGTCAGGAAGTCGGTTTTAAGGGCAAAAGGCACAACAGGGACTCCGGCTGACTTGGCGATCTTGACGCCGAGAGAGTTGAACTTGTCAGGCTCAAGGGTGGCAGTACGGGTGGACTGAGGGAAAACGATCAGGGACTTTCCCTCGCTCAAAAGTCTTTTACCCTCAGTCAGAACGGTTTTTATATCTTCTCTGGGGTACTTGCGTTCCACGGGTATATTGCCGATGGATTTAAGAATATCTTTGAAATAAGGAACCCGCATAAGGGAATCCTTTACCACAAACGCAAAGTCCACATATTCTCTGGCAACGGCGTGAAAAACACCGGTTTCCAGCAGACTCATGTGGTTTCCCATCAGCACGACGGGTCTGCCGTTGAGCGCCCGCAGGTGTTCCCTGCCCCGGACATGGACCCGGCTGCCGCAGCGTTCGGTCAATCTGAGGTTGATTCCGGACATGCGGATCTGGGCTTCTAAATCCAGCTTACCCAGCTGTCCGAGTCTGCCGGTACGGCAGAAAACACCGAAATTTACAGCGTAGAAGTACCAGCGGCTGTTGAACATAAGTTTGAAAAGTCTGGACTGAGGCAAATTCTCAGGTGTATCATAGGAGTCAAGGCCAGTCAACAAAGTGTAGTTATTTTCCATCGGTACTTCCCGCTAAAAATTGTCAATATTTACAAATAAAAAAACTTGCAGATAATATAGCACACACTCCCGGAAATTTCCAGTTGAATGTTGTAAAAGGAGCAGAAAAAGAAAGCCTGTCGGATCACCTTTCCGGTATACTCATTCTTTTTCCGCTCTGCGGCAACTGATTTTCAGGCAATTTTTCTTCTGAGCCGCTCAGAAGGGTTCAGGGGCATTGGCGGCGAGAACGCGCAAAAAGTTCTCTCCCAGAATTTTTGCAATATCATCATCAGAGAATCCGCGCATGACCAATCCCACAGTCCACAAAGGCCAGACGATCCATGCCAGGGAACCGGTGGAGTTTTCCATGGGATTCTTAGGAGCATGAGGACCTCTCGTCCAATCTCCCCACCAGCGGTAACTGTCAAATTCGGGATTTTTATAATGGGCAACATCCCATGCCTCTTCGCCCCAGTTGTGGCTGTAAAGAGAATCTGTACCGATACTCACATGCTCAGGACCGATGAGCTTGGCGATGTACTGGATGTGATCCAGCATCATGTTGAGGTCGTCGCTGCCGCCCAGCATTCCGGCGAGGGAGTAGACGCCGACCAGACCGTCATTATCGGCAATGGCTTTCAATGTGGCATCATCCTTGCAGCGGATGAATTCAAAAAGCGCCCGTGCCGCCGTATGTGAAGCCATGATAGGCTTTTCGGAACACTGAGCCGCTTCAATACTGCTCTGCAATCCGGTATGGGGAACGTCCACGATAATACCGATTTTGTTCATTTCGCGGATCAATTCCCTGCCGAAATCGCTGATACCGCCGTTGGCAGGTTCGGCACATCCGTCGGCAATAAAGTTGCGGCGGTTGTAAGACAGGTGCATCATGCGTACGCCCAGATGATACCAGTCCCGGAGCCATGAAAGTTCCTGCTCAAGGGACTGAAGTTCGCCCACAACCGGGGGGCCGTTGATGCTCCACACCACGGCGATACGGCCGGAGTCGTTGATCTCTTTGATCTCTTCAACGGATCCTGCCTGGGCAATGGTGTCGCGGAAGTGGCGCAGGAGCTGGAAATTGCACCCCATACGCCGGATATCCTCCTCACGGGACTTTCCTTCGGCGACGGTCTGAACCATACACTTCAAACCGGAAGCTCTCATAGCGTCGCGGAATCTCCGGCTGCACTCAGGGTCATCACAGATCATATCGTAGGCACCGTATTCAGCCCGTTTCGCAAGTTCTCTTGCGCCGACGCCCCGGTCATACCACTCCTGCCGTTTCCGTTTCATGGTGGCGTTGTAGCAGTCAGAGGGGAGAAATCCGAAAATATCCATACCAAAAAGGTTTTTGTGGAGTTCAAGTCCACGCTCCAGCTGTGCGGCAGTGGGTTTCAGAAGTGCGAGGGTATTGGTCCACGCAAGTTCATGGTTTTCAGAAATGAAT
>JAGBWB010000238.1 GCA_017629975.1 Lentisphaeria bacterium | reverse complement strand
GTTCGGGGAGGGGAAAAAGGACCTTTCCTCAAAAGGTCTTTTTTCCCTCCCCGACTCCTCAAACCTTATTTACCGACCTTTGTCGGGAACAGCGCCTTTTCATAAAGGTATTTACAAGATGAATCTTGCTGCGCCCACCAAACGGGAAACGGCTCTGCTCCGCTCTCTTGCCACAAGGCAGGGACGGCGGAAGAGTTGCTGCTGCCGTTGTGAAGGACTCCGCGCCGTGCGGGAGTTGCTGGAGTTTTTTCCCGACAATGTTCTCTTCTGTGTGGGAACTGAGAAAACACTTCAGGAGATCACCTTTGACCCCAAACGGCTCAGAGTCCTGCCGGAACACCTTTTTGACGCCCTTTCAGGAACTGTTTCGCCTCAGGGGATCATTGCCGTCTCTGAGATCCCTGAAGCGGAAAAGGAGATTTCAGGGGAGTTCATCTTTGCCCTTGACGGCATCGGCGACCCCGGGAACTTCGGCACCATCGCCCGCAGCTGCCGCGCCGCAGGAGTCCGGGAACTGTGGTACTCCGCAGGAACTGTTGATCCCTGGAGCGACAAGGCGGTGCGTTCCGGCATGGGGGCGCAGTTCGGACTTAATGTCAGAGGGTTTGACTCCCTTGATACTCTGCTGACCTCTGCCGCGGAAAAAGGCTACGGAAAATTTTTCTATGCCGATCCTCACGGCGGGGAAAGCTGTTTCACCGCCCCCGGACTCTTTGACAAATCTGTGGTCATTATCGGCGGGGAACCCTCCGGCTCCCACGTTGAAAGGGCTCAGAGCATCAACATCCCCATGCCGGGAAACTACGAATCCATCAACGCAGCTCAGGCGGCAACAGTGCTCATCTTTGAGTATGTCCGGCGCCTGACCATGAAGTAAGGAGTGAAAATGGCAGCTGTCTACACTCAGGGCCCCATCGCAAAGAGCATGATCAAAACCGCTCTTGCCATGATCCCTGCCACTCTTGCCCTTTCGGGCTACAATCTGGTCGATGCCTACTTTGTGGGCAGGCTTACCGGTGAAACCGCAGCTGACGCCCCCATGGCGGCAATGGGATTTACTTTGCCTGTGGTCATGCTCATCGGCTGTCTTTTCCACGGACTCGGTATCGGCGTCAGCGCTCCCACCGCTCAGGCGCTGGGAGGAAACAAACTTGAACGCGCCGCCAAAGGGAGTTCATCAGGTGTGCTGCTGATCTTCCTTATTTCCATATTGACCGCCATTATCGGCATGAGCTGTGTCACTCATGTGTTCAGTTCATTCGGCGCTCAGGGAGAAGTCCTTGAACTGGTCATTGAATACATGGACATCTGGTATTTCGGCTGTGCCACAGCCTCCATCGCCATGGCGGGCCATGGACTCCTCATCTCTGTGGGCGACAACCGCATGGCAAGTACGCTGATGATGACGGGAATGATCATCAACGCTGTTCTGGATCCTCTCTTTATCTTCGGCTGGGGCTTCTTCCCCGCCCTGGGGATCCGCGGTGCGGCTCTTGCCACCATTTTTGCCCAGGCGACGGGAGGGAGCATTTCCATGTATATCCTCTGCCGCAAACACAGATTGATCCGCTTCAGAAGGATCCCCTTTGCGGAACTGCGGAACTACTGGTCCGTCACCATGCGCTACGCCATCCCCGCCTCTCTCGGAATGCTGATGATGCCCGTCGGCATGACGGTCATCACCCGTCTGACCGCCACTTTCGGAACCGCCGCCATGGCCGGATGCACCGCCGCCGGACGCCTTGAGACCATCGCCTTTGTCATCCCTATGTCTCTCGGAATGACCCTCACCCCCTTTATCGCCCAGAACTACGGCGCCCGCCGCTTTGACAGGATCAAAGAGGGATTGATCTTTGCATTCAAATTTGCCTTTGTCTTTCTCTTTGCCAGTGCCGTTATCGCGGCGCTGATCGCCCGTCTTATCGCCCCGCACTTCTGCAACTCCGCAGAAGCTCAGGATGTGATGACACGGTGCATCATGATCTCCGTCTGGGGACTTGCGGGGGTGGAGATCCACCGGTTTGCCGGTTTTTCCTACACCGGCTGCGGAAGACCCGCTGCTGCGGCAATGCTCAATGCCATGCGGTTTCTGATCTTCCTGATCCCCTTTTCTCTTGTCGCCTGGTATTTCCACAGCCTCAACGGACTCTTTGCCGCCCGTCTTGCGGCAGATCTTCTTTCAGGCGTGATCGGTGCCTTTCTTGCGTTGCGGACCATCAATGCCATGATAAAAAGAGGCAATTCCAAGTTTGAGATTGCACCAAAGAAACAGAAAATGTGATTTGCATTTTGTCAGAAGAAAGATTAGATTATATATCAGACAGATAAAATCAGGAGTCAACGTGCGGAGCATCTTTCATACACATATCGGCGTCCCCGGTGAACTTTTCACCCCGGAACCCCGTGAAGCGGAACACCTCTTCCGTGTCTTCCGTGCCCGTTCCGGCGAAAAAGTGCTGGTCATGGATGGACTGGGGGGCAGAGGGGAAGCAGAGGTGGTGGATAAAAAACAGCTCCGCTTTCTTGAGCGCCTGCCTGAGATCCGGCAGGAGATCGAACTTGATCTCTACTGCGCCATCCCCAAAAAAGCCAAACTGGATTCCCTGCTGCCCCAGCTCCCCGGATTGGGGGTGCGTTCACTTCACCCGCTGCTGCTGGAGCACTCCGTGGCGACAGGTGAAAATAGTGCCCGCTGGGAGCTGCAGCTCAGGGAGGGTTGCAAACAGTCGGGCAACCCCCGGCTCCCCCTCCTTTACCCCCCCGTTTCTCTGGATGAAGCTCTTGAAGAGGTGCGCCGTTCCGGGGCCGCCCTTTATTACGGTTCAGTGACCCCTGCCGATCCGGGCAAAGAGGCGCCGGGACCCTTGCGCGCCTGGTTCGTGGGCCCCGAAGGCGGATTTACCGCACAGGAGGAGGAAAAGATCCTCGCCGCCGGAGGACGCCCCCTGAAACTCGGCAGCTGGATCATGCGCCTTGAAAGCGCCGCTGTTGCAGGTCTGGCAGTCCTCAGCCGCGCACTGCCTCTGCTGCTGGCGGTTCTGATGGTTTTATGCGCCGGATGCAGCAAAAAGTCTGATATCAACAAACACCCCCTGATGCTCCGCGCCGAACAGTGCCGCCTTGAGGGGGAGCCTGTTCTTGCCATGCGCTTTTACAAGCGTCTTCTGCGTCAGCGTCCGGAGTCCCTCCGGCTGCGGCTCAAGATCGCCACTTTATGCGATGAAGTGCTCAACGATCCTGTGGGGGCACTCTACCACTACAATACCTATCTTGAGATGGCTCCGGACTCCCCCGATGCTCCGACTGTGGAGGGATACAGACTCATGGCGCGGGCAAAACTGCTGAGAGAGCTGAAAAGGGAATCCCTGCCCAAGCCCCCTGCGGACTCCTATGATGAACAGCTGACCCGGATCAAAGGCCTTGAGACCGAAAACAGCCGCCTTAAAAATGCTCTTGCCGATATGCAGAAACGCTTCAACGATATGCACCGCTACGCCCTTGCTCTTAAAAACTATTATGAACGGGGCACCGCTGCCGGAAAACAGGAACGGCTCTACACAGTTCGCTCAGGGGATACCCTTTCAGGGATCGCCTCGGCGCACAATGTGCCGCTGCGTTCACTGATGAATGCCAACGGTCTCAGCGGTTCCGCGCTGCTCAGAGCAGGTCAGGTGTTGAAGATACCCGCCCGGTAAGTTTTTTGTAAAAAAGGAGTTTTGACTTGTGAAAAAGATAAGAATGATCATTTTCGGCACCGCCGCGGTCGTGATGCTTTCCGGATGTTCCCTTATGCAGAAGCCTGAATACTCTCTTCCCTCTTTTTATGATCTTTCGGCACAGAAAGCGGCGCCTCTGGTTTCGGCACCGGCTGAGTTCCGGAGTTTTGCCGATGTGACCGGCAACGGTATGGAGATCGTTTCCAGGATCGGGGGAGGCAAGGTGTCAAAAGATGATTTGAACCGCTTTACAGCTCCCCCTGTGCAGCTGATCCGGCGCCGTCTCATTGAGCTGTTTCCGCCGGCCTCCTCTCAGACATCTTTGAAAGTCAACGGCATACTCAGCCGTTTTGAGATCGACAGTGAGAATGGAACCGCCGTCATGGCTCTGGATTATATGCTCAACTGTGACGGATGCAGCCGGGCGCTCCGCCACCGGATCCGTCTCCCTTTGAAAGGAAACTCCGGGGAGTCGTATGCAGAGGCACTGGAGTCCTGTGTGATCACCTCGGCACGGCGTCTTGCCGGTGAGATCTCCGTGTTTGCAAAAGAATGTGAGAGAAAGAGAGAGAAAAAATGAAAAAAAATCTTTTCGCCGTAATTATATCAGTGCTTATCCTGGGTTCCGGATGTGCTACATCCACTTTGAAGTGGATTCCGGCACAGCCGGGAGAAAAAAGTTCTTCAGGCAACAAAGTCGTATGGGATCTTGAGGCTGTCAACAATGGGATATACCTTTTCTACTGCATACCCATCGTCTGCGGTCATACCTGGCGTCCGAACCGCTTTGATTACCAGTTTTTCCTCCACTGGATCAACGAGAAACATGCACTGCGTCTCCTCAACTGCCGCAACAAAGCTCTCAAGGTCGATGACGTTGAAGATGTTGCTGTCGTTTATAAGTCAAATGGATGGCCCGGACTCGGTATCATCTGGAGCCGTTCCTTCATGGCAAGAGGAAAAGCTGTGAAAAAATCGCAGAAATAACGTGAAAGTATGAGATAAATTCATAATTTCACTTGCAAAATTGGCAAAGTGATGCTATTTTTATAGGCGGAGTACTGTATTGACGCCATAAAGGTAGTGCAGTGTTATGTTTTTTTAACGTAAAATTAAGGATAAAATCATGGAAAGAAAAGTTATTATCGCCGGAAACTGGAAGATGAACAAGACCGCCGCCGCCGGAAAAGAGCTGGTGGAGGCCCTGAAACCTCTCGTTGCCGATGTGACCGAGGCTGAAATCGTCGTCTGCCCTCCCTTCACCACTCTTGAGTCTGTTGTCGCCGCAGCTGCCGGCTCCAAAATAAAGTTCGGCGCTCAGAAAGTCCACTGGGCTGAAAACGGTGCTTTCACCGGTGAGATCTCTGCTGAAATGCTGGTGACTTCCGGTGTTGAATACGTCATTATTGGCCACAGCGAGCGCCGTCAGTACTTCGGCGAAACCGATGCTACTGTCAACGCCCGTATGAAAGCCGCTCTCAAAGCCGGTCTCAAAGTCATCGTCTGCGTGGGCGAAACCCTTGAAGAACGGGAAGGCAACAAGACCAGCGAGGTCATCGGCCGTCAGATCAAAGAGGGTTTTGAAGGTATCGCCGCCGCTGATATGGCTAATGTCATCGTCGCTTACGAACCCGTCTGGGCCATCGGAACCGGCAAAACTGCCACCCCCGAAATGGCTGAAGAGACCCACAAATTCATCCGTGAAACCGTCAGCGCCATCTTCGGCGGTGATGTTGCAGGCGCCCTGCGGATCCAGTACGGCGGCAGCATGAAGCCCGAAAACGCCCGCGAACTGGTCGCTCAGGCTGACATCGACGGCGGACTCATCGGCGGCGCCGCTCTCAAGGCTGACAGCTTTGCCAAGCTGATCACCGAAGCTATCGGCCGCTGAATAACAGAGTTTTAACAGGAGCTTGCAGCGAATGGCTGGACTTACAGTTTTTCTCTATGTGCTTGTTGTGATCGCGTCAGTGCTGCTGATCGGTCTTATTCTGCTTCAGCCTGCCAAATCCGGCGGCATGGGAGCGGCATTCGGCGGCGTGGGTGAGTCGGTTTTCGGCGGAAAAGCCAGCAACCATCTCACCAAGGCAACTGTCTATCTGACAGCGATTTTCTTTATCATCGCCCTTGCGCTTGCCGCACTTATCGGCCACGGCGTGCGTATCAGCAGCACCGGCGACAGCAAAGTGGATGCTCTTCTGAGTGAATCTGCTGCTGCCGCCAAGAAGGCTGAAGCTCCCGCCAAGAAAGCGGCTGCTCCTGCCAAGAAGGCTGAAGCTCCCGCCAAAAAAGCGGCTGCTCCCGCCAAGAAAGCGGCTGCTCCCGCCCAAAAAGCAGCTGCCAAATAAAAATATTTGAAAAAAGGAGTAATACATGATGGGGAAAAGTTTGAAATATGTTTCAATGCTTCTTATGTTGTTCTTCTGCATCTCATCTGAGTGCAGAGAGATTCAACGCCCCCTCTTTACTCCTGTAAACGTGGGGTTCCGACTTCTTCAGGCTCCGCGTATCAAAGCAGGTTCAGTCACCTCCGGCACCCGCGGCAGTTTGAGTCTTGCCAACCGCCGCTGGGGTGTGGTGGAGATCACCTACCGTCCGCGCTTTGCTTACGAGGCAAAGGGCTTGAGCAAAAAGAAAAATACGGCCTCCGGTCTTTGGCTGGATGGTGTGACTTGCGGAGTCCGCGTAGTCGCCGTTGACCGGCAGAACCGGAAGGCCCCCGCTCTTGCGCTTTTTTCCACCCGTGTGGATTTTTGGACGATTCCCCTTGATTGGGCAGAACATAAATACTTTGTTTATATTCCCCCCATGCTTATTGAACGTGTAATGCCTTCCCGCAGAATAGACTCCAAGGTCGCCAAAGTCGCCGTTGACAATGATTTTGTCGCGTGCGTTACTTTTTTTCATAAGAAATGGGGCGTCCTCGGGGAGGGATATTACGGTCTGAAGTCCCATCCCTCTGCGGGGGATGATTTCAGAGAACTGATGCGCCTTGTGCCTCAGGAAAATGTCTTTCACGGTTCCCTTGTTTCCCGCGCCAATTCTCCATGGGGCCTGAATGACCAGAACCAGTTTGATTTGGAAAAACCTGCTTCTATCCCGCCTCCCCTGGATGAAGCAGCTATTGAAAAAGCGGCACAAGCTGCCGCTGAAGAGTCGGTGGCAGTTGAAAGTTCACGGAAAAAATCCAGTTCAGCTGCCGATAAGAAAAACAAAAAAAATAAACGATAACCTAAACGACCCGGGACTTGCTCATGCAGAAGGATAACAGGATCCTGTCAATCGACATTGGCAGCAATAATCTCAAGATAGCGGAGTTTGTGTACGCAACCGGCTCCCTGAGGATGACCAAATTTGACTCCCGCAGGCTTGATATCAACCCTGAAGATGGAGATGAGGCCGAAATCATTGCTTTTATCAGGACCTATAATGCCATGGTGGCTGAAAACGATTTTTCAGCCTCCGAGGTCCGTGTTACTTTGCCTTCCAAAGTTTCATTCCAGCGTCTGAGCAAGCTGCCCCCTATTCCCGGCAGCCGTGCCGCCATTGACAAAATCGTTGAATATGAAGCCCGGCAGACAGTTCCCTACGCCATCAACGATGTGGAGTGGAGTTATCAGCTGATCCGTCACGACTGGGAAGAAAAACGCATGGAAACCCAGGAAGACGGCTCTCTTGTTGAGGTCGTTGAACCCAGGGAAGAGTACGAAGCTATGTTCGTGGCGGTCAAGACCGATGTGATCACCGCTTACACTGACGTTATTGAGGACTCCGGTAAAAAGGTGATCTCCGTTGAGATCGCTCCTATCGCTCTTTTCAACGCTGCTCTTGCCGCTCAGGTCAAAGATGGTGAACCCACTCTCATGATCAATATCGGCAGCCGCAGTTCCAGCTTGATGATCGCTGACGGCAACCGTGCATTCATCCGTGATATTCCCATCGCCGGCGACACTATTACCAATCAGATCGCCAAGGAATTTAATATTCCCTTTGCCGAAGCCGAACAGATGAAACTCCGTTACGGTTTTGTGGCTCTCGGCGGTGCGTATGAAGAACCTGACTCAGAACTTGCCGCCACCATCTCAAAGATCGCCCGTAACATCATGACCCGTCTTCATGGCGAGATCAGCCGCTCCGTCAATGTGTGGCGTGCCCAGCACGGCGGATCACCTCTGAAGCAGGTGCTGCTTTCAGGCGGCAGTTCCACCATGCTTTATATGAGCGAATTTTTCCAGGAAAAACTCCGTCTTCCAGTGAGCTACCTCAATACCTTCTCTCTCATCACTCTTGACGAGTCCATTGATAAGGAAAAACTTCAGAGTGTGGCGCCCATGTGT
>JAGBWB010000237.1 GCA_017629975.1 Lentisphaeria bacterium | reverse complement strand
GGTCTTTCCTACGCCATTGAAAAACTCAAGGGACAATCCCTTTACGGTCACGTCACTTTGAGCCGCAGTGAACGCAGCACTATTGCCGCCATTGCCGCCAAATTACTTTAACATGGCAAGGGCGCAGCGGATCCCGTCAGCGGCACCGGAAAGGATCCCGCCTGCGGCGCCCACCCCCTCCCCTGCCGGGAAGAGTCCGGGCAGAGAGGATTCACAATTTTCATTTCTGTCGATCCTGAGAGGAGCAGAAACACAGCTTTCAACGCCGATAAATTTGCCGTCCCGGATGAAATTGGGGCATTTGCGGTCAAAGAATTTCAATGCCGCCCGCAAGGCACTCTGCAATTCGGTAATAAGCAGATGATCGATCCTGCCGGGAACAATGCCGACTTCACAAGAGCTCCGGTTGTTTTTCAATCCGCTTCTTCCGGCAAGAAATGCGGAAGCATCCTGAGCGATCATGGTGTAATCACCGCCCCCTGCATCAAAGAGAGAGGTTTCAATTCTTTCAATAAGTCCGAAAGCCTCATCAGGTGATGAAAAATAATCCGCACCGAGAGTGGCGATGAGGCAGCTGTTGGCAAACTCCCCGTCACGGGCATAATTACTCATGCCGTTGGAAATGGAGTGTTTTTCCCATGCAGTCGCATTGACCACGGTTCCGCCGGGACACATGCAGAAAGAACTGACATTCCAGGCATCCCCCGGACGGGAAACCAGATGATACTCCGCCGCCCCCAGCGCCGCCGGACGGTTTGCAGTGTGATACTGGCAGCGGTCAATCAGAGTCTGAGGGTGTTCTATGCGGCATCCCATCTGAAAGGGTTTCATGGAAAAATTTACCTTTGAAAGAAGTTTGCGTACCAGTGTTCTCCCGCCCAGTCCCGGCGCCAGCAGCACCGCAGGCGCAGGAATAAGCTCACTGCCGCAGAAAACACCGCTGCATCTCCCTTTATGAAGAGCAATATCGGTCACCTCTTTTCCAAAAAGAAATTTGCCGCCCAGCGCTTCAATTTTCCGGCGCAGATTGATGGAAATAAGCGGCAGCTTATCCGACCCCACATGAGGACGGCTCAAATAGGCGATCTCTTCCGGTGCTCCGGCGGCGATCATTTCCTGAAGAATGAAACGGCGGTTCACATCTTTAGTGCCGGTATAAAGTTTTCCGTCGGAAAACGCCCCGGCGCCCCCCTCCCCTATGAGGAGATTGTTCTCTGTGTCAAGAATTCTTGTCTGCAAAAACTTTTCCCACTCCGCACGGCGGTGATCCACAGGATATCCCCGGTCAATGACGATTGGCTCAGCGCCAGCCATGGCAAGGGCAAGAGCGCCGAAGATCCCGGCAGGCCCAGTCCCGACCACAAGGGGATGCCGCAGAGCAGATTTTTCAGGCAAAGGCAGCTCTGCTTTACCGAGAGCCGCAATCTGTTCCTGTGAAAGCTCCGGAAGTTCAAGTTTCTTTTCAGAAGAAACGGCAAGGCGGTAAATAAACATGGCCTCGCTGCGCCGGGAGTCAATACTCTTGCCCAGAATATGATAGTCGATCTCATCCGGAGAAAGTTTCAGTTTCCCGGCGATGACCGGACGGAGCTTTTCATCAATATCCCGGGGAGCTTTCCGGGCGCTCACAGCAACTTTGTCAAGTATGTAAAGGGCCACTGTATTTCCTCTTCTTCCTAAAGGTATTTCTGAAGTTCACAAGAGAGCATTTCAAGACAGAGAAATTGCTCTTTTCATAAAATATCACCGCTTTCCCTCTTTTCCAAATTGGAATTTTGAAAAAAAAGGGTTATATTATAAACAGGAAGGAGGAAATTCTGATATGATCAACAATAAAAAAAGCCCGGATGCCATGCTGCTCGGTATGGGATTGGATAATGAAGACGGCCACAAACGCATGACCAAAGGGGATAATTTCTGTCTGGTCGGCGGTTCGGAGGAAACCCATGAACGCATGACTGAAACTGCGATCAAATTCAATGAGAAGCTGGCAAGAAAAGGCAAGCATCTCAAAGAACTTTCTCCTGAAGAGTTCCGCGAGATGATGCGCGAGGCCTCAGAAAGATGACTGCGGCAGAACTCCGCAAAGCAGGTGCAGAAATATTGAGCTGCGCCGGTTTTGACGCGCCGCAGCATGAATGCGATTACCTTCTGTCAGGGGCGTTGGAGCTGCCGCTTCTGGAGCTTCACCTTTCCCCTGACCGTGAAATTGATGACTCCCGATCCCGGAAAATCCTTGAAATGTTCAGGCGCAGGGCGATCCATGAGCCTGCCCAGTACATTCTGGGAAGCGCCCCTTTCAGAGACCTTGAACTGACTGTGACTCCGGCGGTCCTTATTCCCCGCCCGGAAACAGAAGAACTTGTCACTCTTGTTCTGAAACTTGCTCCGGCAAATGGCAAAGTCCTTGATATGGGAACCGGTTCCGGAGCCATTCCCATCGCCTTGAAGTATGAAAGGCCGGATCTGCACATCACCGCGGCCGATTTGAGTCCGGAAGCTCTCAACGTAGCTCAGCTCAACGCCCGGCGTTATAAAACGGAAATTGAATTTATCCACTCCGATCTGTGGCAGAATCTGCAAGGCAGAAGTTTTGATCTTATCACAGCCAATCTGCCCTATGTTTCTGAAAAAGAGTACAAAGAGTGCAGTCAGGAGATCTTTTTTGAGCCCATCATGGCCCTGACCGCCCCCCATGAGGGATTGGAACTGATGGAAAAAATGATCTCAGAACTCCAAGACCATCTCTCTCCGGGCGGAGCGGCTGTTTTTGAACTTTCACATGGTCAGAACCCTCTGATATGCGCCTATGGAGAATCTTTGAATTTCAAAGCAGAAAGCGTCCGCGACCTTGAGGGCAAAGCGCGTTTTGTCATTCTTTACAAGGAGTGATCAAAGATGCTCATCACCCCCGCCGCCCGCAAAGCCCATATCAAGCTGGGCAGATTCGGGGAAAATATTGCAGTTGAACTGCTGAAATACAAGGGATTTTACATCCTTGCAAGAAATTTCAGACTCAAAAGCGGGGAATTGGATATTGTTGCTCTTGACGGATTGACCATCGTTTTCATTGAAGTCAAAACCATAAGACAGAACCCCGGATTCACTCCGGCATGTAATCTGTCGCTGAAACAGATGCGGCGCAACCGCGCCACTGGCAGACTTTACCTCACCCTTTTCGGAATACCGGATAATCCCTGCCGTTTTGACCTGATAGAGATCACCGTAGACCGCCGCAAACCGCGAAAACTTGTGAATATCGTCCATACCCGCAACATCTTCCCCAGCCTATGAAAGAACTATTACGCCGTTTTGCCGCCTGGTGCGGATTTTTCCGCTGCCCCCTCTGCAAGGAAAAAGGAGGCAACGGACGCAATGAACTTTGTCCGGAGTGCCTGTCTCTGCTGGAACTGCTCCCGGCAGAGGGACGCTGCCGGGGCTGCGGCGGCAGAAATGACTCAGCGCTGGCCGTTTGTTCCGGCTGTATGGCATTTCCGGCGCGTCCCTATAGTGACGCCCTTGCGGTCATGGAGTACTCAGGAGCAGCCCAAACTCTGATCCGGGAAATGAAATTCCGCGGTCACCCGGAACTGGCGCGTCCTCTTGCTTATCTGGCTGTGGAGCAGCTCCGGAAAAGCGGTATGGAGTTTGATGTGATCGTGCCTGTCCCGCTGCATTGGCAGCGCTTTCTCAAACGCACCTACAACCAGACGGAACTTCTGGCATCTCTTATCGGTTCGGAAATGGGGAAACCCGTGATCCGCGGTTTGAAAAAAGTCCGAGCCACGCCTCATCAATCCCGGCTCAAAAAGAGCAAACGGCAAAAGTTCCTGAAAAACTGCTTTGCAGTCCGTGACCGCTCTTTTGAGTGTAAAAAGGTTCTGCTTATTGATGATGTTCTGACAACAGGCGCTACTGTCACGACTGCGGCAAAAGTTCTGTTGAAAAATGGAGCTGAATCTGTTAAAGTCCTCTGCAGCGCCAGAACGCCCCTCAAGATCAAACTCGTTCCTCAAAAAAAGGCATACCGGGAAAAAACGCCCGATATGCCCTGATGTAAAAAAGGGGTCAAAATTTGACTTTTTCAACCCACGCATCGGCAATAAGGTGATGTCCTGCAAGAGAGGGATGTACGCCGTCTGCTGACCAGAATTCAGAGGGTTTGATCTTGCTTGCGTCATCGAAAATCTGCTGAAGACCGATGAAGACAGCATCAAACTCTTTTGCGATCTGCCGCAGCTCCGCCTGCCGCTCTTCAAGAATGATCTTCCACTGCTGATGTTCATCGTTGCGCGGAAGCAGAAAAGGCTCCAGAAGCACAAAACGGATCTCCGGGTTCACCTTGCGGCACCAGGCAAGAAGCGCCCGGTAGACCTCTCCGTAAGAGAGAGGATCTTTCCCGTAAGCTGAAGTGCGGCTCTCAAGAGAGGAGTCGTTGATGCCGATAAGCATACTGAGCATATCGGGATTCAGATCAAGGGTATCCCGTCTCCAGCGGGAATAAAGATGATAAATATTGTTGCCGCTGATACCCCGGTTGAAGTTTTCAAACTCCATTTCAGGATAAGCAAGCTGAAGTTTACCGGTCACGATAGAGGGATATCCGGGTCCCAGACCGTGTTTGGGAAATCCTGCCGTTGAATCAAGCATTCTGCCTGAATCGGTGATGGAGTCTCCCTGAAAAAGAATCTTGAAATTACTCATTTTATTTGAACTCTATTTTTGTTTGCTGACGGATCTTGACCAGACCGATACGGATATTTTTGACCGCCGTCAGATAAACACTGACCATGTCATTCATCTTATCGCGTTCGGAGTCGGAACCGTTATTTCTTTTGCCCAAAAATTTATCCATATTGGAGGCAACGACCTGAGAAAGCCAGCGCTCATACTCGATCATATCCACATTGGCAAGAGTGGGCACAGCACGCCGGGCAGTGCTGCGGGACCGTTTTTTCTTGCTGCCCTCTTCTTTACTCTCTTTTTCTGCCTCCAGATCCTCTTTTTCCCGGAGGAATGACCGGTATTCACGGGTGTAATCCCGCATGGAGGTGCCGGAAAAGGTCAAACTGAAACGCTTGATCGTTGCCGGACGCACCTTGCCGTAATTCCCCAGAAGCACCCCCACAGGGGAAGAGAGATCGGCAAGCCTGTGTAAACGCGCCTTCCGCAGCTGGTTGCTGATGCGGTTGATATTGGATACCATGGCACGCAAACGCCTTTCAACCCCGGCACGGTAATCACCGGTACTGCTGTATTGAGAGCGCCAATACTCTTTTTCAAGAAGATCAAGCTGCCGTGAAACATCCTCCAGCAGATCCGCGCGAAGCGCAGAAGAGAAAACAAGGAACAAAAGGAGCAAAGCCGTTTTTTTCATTTCATCTCCTCCCGGTCAGAAAGTTTTTTCAATTGATCTTGAGCTTGCTGATGATCTTTTCAGCGATCTCAGACATCTTGCCTTCAGGATAGGCAAGCTGGCGCCAGTTCCAGTGGAAATCATCTTCCACGCCCCGGGGAACCACATGAAGATGTGCGTGCATCACCACCTGTCCGGCGGCGAGACCGTCAGCGAGATGGAGATTATAGCCATCCATATCCAGTTCCCGTTTCATGGCAATACCGATACGGGATGCCACTTTGAACATTCTGCCTGCCGTCTCTTCCGGAATGGTTGACGCAGACTCATGATGTTCCTTGGGAATGACAAGAGTGTGACCGAAGTTGATAGGTGAAATGTCCAGAAAAGCGTAGACCAATTCATCCTCATAAATCTTGGTTGAGGGAATTTCACCGTTGACGATCTTGCAGAAAATACAGCTGCTCATAATTTAATCCTCCTTGAATAATTCTATAATGGATTGACGGCTGCCGAAAACTGTCAGCTGGTCGCCTTTTTCCAGCATGGTCCCGGGACCGGTGGGTATATTTTCAGTGCTGCCGCTTTTACGCAGGAGCAGCACAGTCACATTGTAACGGTTGCGCAAATCAAGTTCAAGCAGAGATTTGCCAGAGAGTCTTCCGGGGACGATCACCTCAGCAATGGCGGCCCCCTTAAAGTCAATAATATCACTGATGTTATGCCAGGTCAAACGGCGGCTGAGGCGCTCTGCCACATCCTTTTCAGGCTGGATCACCTCATCTGCCCCCAACCGGTAAAGGATCTTTTCCTGAACATCACTTGTGGCCTTGGCAATGATCTTTGGAGCCCCCTCCTGCTTCAAGTGGGTCAGGGCAAGGATCTGATCTTCAAAGTGGGAGCTCATGCCCAGAATGATCACATTGAATTTCCCGACGCCCAGTTCTTTGACCACATCCGGATTGCTGACATCGGCAATAACCGCTTCAGCCACTTTATCGCGCATATCATCCACCCGTGCAGGGTCAATATCACAGACAAGGACAGTATTTCCCAGCTTACTCAAAGAAACTGCCAACTTGGATCCAAAAGATCCGAGGCCGAGAATTGCATAACTGTTTCCCATAAACTAACAGACTCCTTTCCTGACTCTTATCCGATTATGACCCGTTCAGTGGGGTATTTCAGTTGTCCCGGCTTTTCCCTGCCCAAGAGGAAAAGCAAAACGGTAAAGGGGCCGAGACGCCCGATGATCATGAGGAAGATGACAAACATCTTTCCCTCCGTGGTAAGTTTTCCGGTGACTCCCATGGAAAAACCGGTGGTCGTAATGGCGGAAGCTGCCTCAAACATGGAGTCAAACAAGGGAATATGCGCAGGACAGATCACATGCAATATCATGCTGCACACAAAAAAGAGCAGCAGAAATATGACCATCATGGTAAAGGCGCGTAAAACAATATCCATGCCCACACTGCGGTTGAAAAGCAGGACTTCCCGGTTTCCTTTGAGAGTGTTTTTAATGGCAGCAAAGGCAATAGCCGCAGTGGTCACTTTCATACCGCCGGCAGTGGAACCGGGTGCGCCGCCGATCAGCATCAGCACCATGACGACAAAAGCTACCCCCGGAGTCAGAAATGCCGTACCCTCAACAGGGGAAAATCCGGCAGTTCTGGAAAAAGCCGAGATGCAGAAAGCGTTGAAAAGAGAAAGCGGCTTTCCACTGTCAATACTCAGGATCAGAGTCAGAGCCGTTCCGAGAGTCAGCAAGATCCCCGTTGCCCACAACACGACCTTGGAATGCAAACGCAGAAACATGCGTCTTTTATTGACGCACTCCAAAAGATCATAGATCACATAAATTCCCAGTCCTCCGCAGATGACCAGCAGAGCA
The DNA here is from genome assembly GCA_017629975.1 of Lentisphaeria bacterium. Classification (GTDB taxonomy): domain Bacteria; phylum Verrucomicrobiota; class Lentisphaeria; order Victivallales; family Victivallaceae; genus UBA1784. The sequence continues at coordinate 4,421 of JAGBWB010000237.1, read as the reverse complement.
ACTGTGAACTGCACGAGCTCATTTGTTTTGCTCAAACTGCCGGGTATAGGGGAAAATCCGGCATTGCAAAAGCCGCTGACGCCGAGAAAAACGGCATGCCATGCGTTGATAAGATAGCGTTCCGGTAAAAACAGTTCGCTGACGCCGAAGCCGTTTCCGGAAGGATCATTGAACATAAGTCCGATGTAGATCAGTACAGCACCGGCGCACTCACAGCAAAAAGTATAGCGCAGCACGACTCTGGTCAAACCTTCGGTCCGTTTAAGTGAAAAGTTGTCGTTCAAGTTGGAAATCATCAGAGTGTTGCTGAAAGAAAGTCCGCGCCCCAAAGCCAACAGGATCGAGGCGCTGAGAGTCATGATTCCGATGGCTCCCAGCTGAACAAGACACAGAATGATAAATTGCCCTGCAAAAGAAAATTCACAGATATCATTGGTTGCAAGTCCGGTGACACACACGGAACTTACCGCCATAAAAACGGAGTTGATAAAGGGGAAGTTCTCATCAGGAGTCCAAAAGGGAAGTGCCAACAGCGCTGTGCCGCAAACGATCATTGCGGAAAAAGTCGCCAGAAAAAAAAGCTGTCCTCTTTTGACGTGGGAAATAACCATAAGGTGTTACCACGACTCCGTGCAGGCGTCAACTATTTTCTTGGAAGCATCCCACAATGCCTGTTTGACACCATTCCTGCGGGCAGTTTCCAAATCGATCATGTGGGCAAACATTGCCGTGCCGGTAACCGTTGAGGGTCCGATGAGCGGTTTGACTCTTCCGGGAAGGATAACGGAGAACTGCACCTTAACTTTAACACGATAGTATTCAGGGAAATAGTCTCCTGAGTCATTATCATCGTTGCTCCATGAGACTTCGCTGAATTCAGCATTCACGACACGGGCATTGATGACGCAGTCGGCCTTGCTTTCGTTGAGCAGCTTATAAGTTCCGTCTGTCATGATTTTTTCGCAAAGCAAAGCGCGCAAATCACCGGCGGCATTGAAAAGCAGAGTTTCATTGACCACGGGAGCCACAGCCAGACTTTCGATCTGTGGATGTCCTGTAAAACCGATCCGGTAGCCGCATCCGCTCAACACCAGAGAAAGAAGGGCAAATAAAACAATCGTTTTGATTTTCATTTTTTGATCTCCCTGCCGAGATACTCCTGCAAATCAGGAATAGGTAAAAGGTTGTGCTTCCCGTTTTCTCCGGGGAAAAACAGCACCTTTTCCGCTTCTTCCGGCAATTCAGCAGTTTTATATTGGATATAGCGCGGTACATCTGCGGGGAAATCCCCCGGCGTAAAACTCTTGTCAAGGGCAGCAAGTTTGCTCTCGGATTCAGGAGCTGAAGTGCTTTCAGGAAATTCCCGGATGACCCGGGCAAGATAACGTGCGGCTGCTTCAGTTCTGCCCTGCTTGCGATAAAATTCAGCCATATCCAGCAGACGCCGGGCCTGAGCATCGCGAATGCGCTGAAGATTGCGTTGAACCAGAGGTGCGGCAACATCTTTGGGGTAGAGTTTAAGATACTTTGCGCTCATTTCGGCACATTCTCTGCCATAGCGTCCGTCGCCGTCGCCTCTGAGCGCCATTTCATAGCATCCGTATCCGAGGGCGAGGAGCGCAAGTTTATAGGAACTTGAAGCGGAAAATTCACGTTCCACGATCCGCAGCTGTTCCAGGGACTTCATCACCTCCCCTTTCTGATCGTAAATAAAAGCAAGACGAAGCCTTGCTGCCGGAGCTTCAGGCGCATAAGGCGCCCGCTTCAGAGCCTGAGTATAGATATCAGCAGTCTTATCAGGTCCCGTCAGCCACGGGATCTTCCGCATGGCGTAAAAAGCCGGTTCTCTTTTGCCTTTGAAAAAAATATCTCCCAGCTGGTATTCGCGTTTGACTGACGCGGGCACATCAGCATACTCAGGGAAACGGGTAAGAAGAGCTTCAATAAGTTCAAACTCCTGCCATGGCAGTTCTGCCATCTTGGCAGCTCCGATCTGCGCACGCAGAGAGTTGGCGCGGATCGTATTGGATTTTGCCAGCAGCTCAGAATCCTTGAACTTTTTCAAGGCATCATAATATTCTTTTGCATTAAAGAGCTTCAACCCCTCCTGATAGCTTTTTACAGCTTCGGCATCATCTGCCTTGAGCAGAAAACTTCCTGCGGCAAGCAGACAAACAACTCCGGCAAGTTTTATTTTTCTTATCATAAAGAAGTCCTTGAAACATTACATGATCTTCAGTGCAGGCAGATCCTGCACATCAATACATCCCTGAACAATATTCTCAGAATCAACGACGATAATATCGTCGATCCGCCGTTTTTCCAATATCTTCAGAACTCCGGCGACCAGAACATCTTTCTGCACTGTCACCGGATTCGGAGTCATCACATCTCCGATAATCTTTTTAAGGATTTCAGGATCTTTCTCAGCTCCGCGGCGGAAATCACCGTCAGTAAAGATCCCCAGCAATTCCCCTCTGCTCCCTGCGACCACCGCAGAACCGCACCGGGCGTGGCTCATGGCATAGATGGTCTCTCTGACAGTCCGCTCAGGGGAAACAACTGCAATATGTTCCAAATCCCGCATAATGTCGCCTGCGGTCATGGTCACCATGCGGCCGATAGCACCGCCGGGGTGACGGCGTCCGTAGTCGGACTTGGTAAAGCCGCGCTGTTCAAGAAGGACCAGAGCCAGTGCATCCCCCAGAGCCAGAAGAGCTGTCGTAGTCGTGGTGGGGGCAAGATTGAAAGGACATGCCTCACGGGGCACAGGCATTTCGTAAACAAATTCACAAATGCCGCCCAGAGTGGACTGAGCGCTTGAAGTGATTCCAACGATCTGCACACCCAGTCTTTTGGCAGGAGGAAGCACCACAAGCAGTTCTTCAGTCTCACCGCTGTAAGAAATGGCGAGCATCAAATCGTTTTCCTGAATAAGTCCCAAATCGCCGTGTCTTGCCTCAACGGGGTGCATAAAAACAGAGGGTGTCCCCACACTTGAGAGGGTCGCGGCGATCTTTCTGCCGATGTGACCGGATTTGCCGACACCGGTAATAATAAGTTTACCTCCGGCATCAATGGTATTTGAACAAAGTTCCACCAGTTTGACAAAGTTGTCATCCAAATGGTCCCGCAAAGCGGCAAGGCCCTCTATTTCAATATCAAATACCTCTCTGGCACGTTCCAATACCGACTTATTCATAAGTTCTGCACCTCATTACATCCGGCAGGCGCGGATCTCTGTGATAAAGATTCCGCGGGCACCGATCTCATAAAGTTCATCCATGATGGAATTCACATCATTTTTCTTGATCATAGCCTTCACTGCGACCCAGTCGGGATTTGAAAGAGGCGCAATGGTGGGCGCTTCAATACCGGGAGTGATGCGGCAGGCGCTCTCAAGAGATTCCCGGCGGATGTCATACTCAACCATCACATAAGAAGAGGCAACGATCACACCCTTGATGCGGCTCATCAGCTTGCGGGCGCCGGGCAACTCGGCACAGGCGCTGTCACGAGCGATCAGAACCGCCTCGCTGTGAAGCAGCGGATCACCCAGAATGGCAAGTCCCGCCTCTTTGAGAGTGGAACCTGATTCAACCACATCAGCGACGGCATCAGCGATTCCGAGTTTCACAGAAAGTTCAACGGCGCCATCCAGACGGACAACAGGACAATCAAGCCCCAGCTCTGCCAGTTTGGACTTGAGCAGCTGAGGATAAGAGCAGGCGATACGTTTTTTGTCAAGTTCTTTAACAGAAGTCAGATTAAGCTCTTTGGGAGCGGCGAAGCAGAAACGTGACCGTCCGAAATTCAGGGGCATCAATTCGGCAACTTCTGCGCCGCTGTCGGCGGCAAGGTCTCTGCCGGTGATTCCCAGATCAATGATCCCGTTGCCCACATAGATGGCAACATCACGGGGACGCAGGAAGAGGAACTCCATATCATTGGTATGGTCAGTAACGACAAGTTCTCTGCCGGAACGCTGGCAGCGGAAACCGGATTCGGTCAGAAGTTTCACAGCTCCTTCGGAAAGGGACCCTTTATTGGGAACAGCAACTTTCAACATGTCAACACCTCTTTCCTGTCAAAGATAACGGTAAATATCTTCAAGTTCAATTTTCTGATCGATCATCATCACCTGAAGATGATAGATCAGCTGTGAGATCTCTTCAGCGGCACGTTCTTTTGACTCATACTCTGAAGCCATCCAGACCTCTCCGGCCTCCTCAACGATCTTTTTGCCGATAAAATGTGTTCCTTTTGCCAGTTCTTTGACAGTTCCGGACTCCGGATCATTGGCTGCAGCCTTGGCTTTCAACTCGGCAAAAAGTTCTTCAAAACGCTTCATAGCAGGAAACCTTCCTTAAATTTTTCTTCTGAAAGGGGCCACACCCAAAGCCGAAAAAGCTCCGAAATGC
>JAGBWB010000236.1 GCA_017629975.1 Lentisphaeria bacterium | reverse complement strand
CAACATTGTCTTTCACGGCGCTCTTGAGCATGAGATATTTCCTCACTACCGCGCCTTGCAGGAAAACTCCCTTGATGAGGAACTGCGGCTCTTTTATGTGGCGATCACTCGGGCGAAGCGGGAGCTTTATATCACCCGGGCAAAACGGCGCATGGTGCGGGGGATCTTCCAGAGTTCCCGGCCGTCGCCTTTTCTTGAAAAACTGGGAGAGGCTGCTGATAAAACGGAGGCCTCCGAAATCAACAAAGCCATGGATGTTGACAAGGCGGCGGAAATGTTTGCTAAGGCTTACGAACAACTTTTCGGGAAAGATAATTGAGACCTTCTCTTATAACACACATTGCCTGCAATTTCAAGGGCAGAAACAATCTTTTTCTTTAAAAAACTTTTGTTTTTGCATTTGAAATTTTGGCATTTGGGGGATATCTTGTATAATGTGCGCCCCGCAAGTGGGGACCACGGGTTGTTAATAACTTGTTAATAAATTGTTGCCAAAAGGGTGTTTTCAGTCGTAACTTCGTGATTTGAGCGGACTTTTGTAAAGTTACGCAACAAACTCCCTTTTTCAGGGCTTTCGGGCTTTATTCTGATTGAAATTGAGCTTGAAAAAGGCGTAAACAGCATTTGTGCAAGTGTTTGTATATGATACAGCATCCTTGACCTGTTGCGTTTGCGGTTCTGTTTATCTGTTTGGAAAAAAGGCAATTGTTAACAAATTCAATCATAGTTGTTGCCGGAATGTTCCGGAAGTTGGGGCGGCAGGCAGTAAAATCAAAGTTTGTTGGGAAGAAAAATGGTTTGCAGAAAATTAACCGCTGGAGCGGTTTGGGAAATCGCTTCCGCGCGGTTGCGGAAAAGGAATGAGAACAGTTATGTTCAGTGGTTCAGCAAGATGCTGCCGCTGCGTGTAGAAGAGGAGCTGCTGGTACTGGGTGTGCCGGATGAGTTCTTCGGGCAGCTGGCAGAGGATTGCTCCGGAGATTTCCTTGTTGAAGCTCTGCTTGACATTGAGGGAACGGACTACCGTTATACCTTTGAAGTCGGCTACTGTGCCATTGATCTTGACAATCTGAAACCCCTTTCGCCTGTTGCTGCACAACCTCAGGAGGAGTGTTTGGCAGAAGAATCTTCTGATGATGAACAGCCGGATCTTTTTGCCATGGATTTTGAAGAGGAAGAGAGACCTGCTGAAACATCTGTTGAACCTGCGGCTGCATTTCTTCAGATGCACTCAGCTCAGCCTGCTGCTCCCATGACTCCTCCGTCAGCACCTCTTGCCCCTGAGTCTGCATCCGGTGCCGGGGAAAAGGCTCTGCCCCGCTGGAATCTGAACTCCGCCACCTTTGAAAACTTCATTGTCAGCGATGACAACAACGGGGCCTATACCGCTGCCAAGGCCGTTTCCGATGAACCGGGGGCTCTTTATAATCCCCTGTTTATTTACGGCACAAACGGCATCGGTAAGACCCATTTGCTTCAGGCGATTGCCCATGATATATCGCTTCGCCGTCCCGGATGTGTCGTCAGATGTACTCCTTGCAGTGATCTTGTCAACGACTTCTACCGGATCTTGAGCGAACACCGCAGTACTGTTGAGTTCCGCGACCAACTGCTTGAATCCGACGTTCTTCTGATCGACGACGTTCACGGACTAGCCAAAAAGGTGCAGATGCAGGAGGAGTTTTTCAGCGTCTTCAATACCCTTATCGGGCAGGGCAAGCAGATCGTCATGACTTGTGACCGTCAGCCCTGCGAGATCGCGGATATTGATAAACGCCTGACCACCCGCTTTGAATCCGGAGTCATCTGCCAGATCGGTATGCCCGAATATGAAGCGCGTATGGTGATCTTGCGGATGTGGCGTAAAAACATTCTCACCAACACCTGGCTGCCTGATGATGTTCTTGAATTTTTGGCATCCAATATCCGTTCCAGTGTCCGCCGTCTGAAGAGTGCTTTCATGACCCTTTCGTTCCACGCTTCACTCAGCGGCAAATCAAATCTTTCTGTTGCCGACGCCGAGGAGCAGCTCCACGCCCAGATCGCTGAAGAGCTGACTTCCCGATCCATCACTATTGAAGACATCCAGCGGACAGTGGCTGAATTTTTCAGTTTGACCATTGCCGATCTGCTGGGAACCAAGCGTACCCGCAACATTGCTGAACCCCGCATGGTGGCAATGGCTCTTGCAAGAGAGCTGACCTCTGACTCTTCCACCGCCGTAGGCGCTGCTTTCGGACGCAACCATGCCACTATTCTTCATGCTGAAAAACAGGTTGAACAACTTTGCGCCAAGGATGACACAATGCGCCGTTCTGTGGCACAGATCAAGCGTAAATTGCAAAAATAAAAAGGTGTAAAAATGGCTAAGGTCCTGGTTACCGGCGGCGCCGGATATATCGGAAGTGTCTGTACTGAGTATTTGCTTGAGCACGGATATGAAGTGACTGTTTTTGATGCTCTCATCACCGGACACCGTTCAGCAGTTGATCCCCGGGCGGAGTTTATCTATGGCGACCTCGCTGACCGGGAAAAGATCATTGAGGTCTGCCGCCAGGGGAAATTTGATGCGGTGATGCATTTTGCTGCTTTCTCTCTGGTGGGTGAATCCATGGTGGATCCCTCCAAATATTTCCGCAACAATCTTGGTTCCGCCATCAATCTTGCGGACGCTGCTGTGGCGGGAGGAGTGAAAAACTTTGTTTTTTCCAGCACGGCCGCCACTTTCGGACAGCCCGAAAAGGTACCCATTGCCGAATATGACCGTCAGGTTCCCATCAATCCCTATGGCGAATCCAAACTCTGCTTTGAAAAAGTTTTGAAGTGGTATCACGAGATCCACGGCATCAACTATGCCGCGCTGCGTTACTTCAATGCGGCGGGAGCTTCTGAGCTTCACGGTGAGGATCACCGCCCTGAGAGCCATCTGATTCCCATTATTCTTCAGACGGCGGCAGGGAAGCGGGATTGTCTGAAACTTTTCGGTGATGACTATGATACGCCTGACGGCAGCTGCATCCGGGATTACATCCATGTCTGGGATCTTGCCCAGGCTCATGAACTTGCTTTGCACGCTCCTGAAAGCGGACACTACAATCTGGGAACCGGCAATGGACTTTCCGTCTTTGAGATCATCAAGGCCGCCGAAGCCGTCACCGGCAGAAAGATTCCTTTTGAGATCGCGCCCCGCCGTCCCGGCGACCCCGCCCGCCTGATTGCCTGCAGTGACCGCGCAAGAAAAGAGTTGAAATGGACTCCCCAGTATGAATCCGCAGAAAAAATCGTGGAATCAGCCTGGAAATGGCGTCAGAAATTTCCGGAAGGGTACGCCGATTGAAGTGGCATGAATTAGGACCTTTTACGGTCTTTGATGTGGAAACCACCGGAATGAGTCCGGTGGGCGACCGCATTGTGGAACTTGCGGCGCTGCGTGTTGATACAGATGGCTCAGAAAGAGAGTTTCATACCCTGATCAACCCCGGACGCCCCATTCCCCCCGGAGTGATATCTGTTCATCATATTACAGATGATATGGTCATAGATGCGCCCCACTTCAGCACCGTGGGAAAAATGTTTCTTGACTTTGCCGCCGGAAGTACTCTTGTGGCGCATAACGCCCGCTTTGATCTCGGATTTCTTCAGGAAAGCCTTGCCCGCTGCGGATTGCCTTTGTGGGCAGGAAAGACCATAGATACTGTCCGTCTGGTACGCAAGACCCATCCGGGACTGCCCAGTTACCGGCTTCAGAGTTTGCGTGCTTACTTTCATCTGGAGTCAACCGATAAGATGCAGGCCCATCGCGCCGACTCCGATGTCCGCTGGACCATGCAAGTCCTTGAAACAGCTTTGACAAAAGCTCTGAATATGCAGCAGTAAAGGCGCTTACTTGTTCCGGAGTTCTTCCAGCCGTTCTTCACAGACGATTTTCAATACCGGATTCAGAATAAGCCTGAACTCCCCTTCCATAACTTTGGGGAGGTCGTAGCTTGATACATTGAATCTGTGATCAGTGACCCTGTTCTGGGGGAAGTTGTAAGTTCTGATCCGCTCGCTGCGATCTCCTGTGCCCACCTGAGAACGCTTATCAGCGGCAAGTCTGGCAGCTTCGGTCTGCTGCTTGTGTTCAAGAAGTCTGGCATAAAGGATCCGCAAGGCGATCTCTTTGTTGCGGTGCTGGGATTTTTCCTGCTGACTGGCAACAAAAACGCCTGTGGGGATATGAGTTACCCGGACAGCTGAGTCAGTGGTGTTCACATGCTGCCCGCCGGCGCCGCTTGAGCGGAAGACATCAAAGCGCAGATCTTCAGGTTTGATGTCAAGCTCCACAGCTTCTGCCTCAGGCATGACCGAAACAGTTACTGTGGAGGTATGTATTCTGCCGCCGGCTTCAGTTGCGGGGATTCGCTGCACCCGATGAACACCTGATTCATATTTCATCAAACTGTATACATCGGTGCCTGAAATGGAAAAGGAAACATCCTTGAGCCCTCCAAGGTCAGTTGCGGAGTGGTCAAGGAGTTCAACTTTCCAGTTTTCCTGTTCAGCAAAGTAGAGATACGCACGGTAAAGATCGGCGGCAAAAAGAGCGGCTTCATCGCCTCCGGCGGCGGGTTTTATTTCCACGATGATATTTTTGGCATCGTTGGGATCGGGGGGAATGAGAGAAATTTGTATTTTTTCTTCCAGCTCAGCGGCGCGCAGTTCAAGTTCTTCTGTATCAGTTTCAAGGAGCATACGCATATCGGCGTCATTTTCCTTTGCAAGAGCGCTGCGGTTGCCGCTGATTTGTTCCAGAGCGGATTCCCAGGCGGAAAAATCTTCAAAGAGAGATTCAAGTTTTCTGTGTTCGCCCCCCAGTTTGCGGGATTCCTCTGGCTTTGCATAGATTGCAGGATCCGCAAGGAGAGCTGCAAGTTCCTTTTCTCTCTGGCGCAGATTTTCAATATGAGTCTTGATTTCGTCTGGTGACATTCTGGAAAAACTCCGGATTTTTTCACAAAAAAACCGCCGAATATCCCGGCGGTTCTTTCGTATTTACACTGAGTCTTTGACTCAGGCCTTCTTGTAGCGGCGGTTGAATTTGTCAATACGACCGGCGGTATCAACAAATTTCTGCTTACCGGTGAAGAAGGGGTGGCACTTGGCGCAGATACCAACTTTGTACTCAGGACGGGTGGATTTGATGTGCCACACTTCGCCGCAAGCACAAGTCACGATGGCATCGCCGTAAGTCGGATGGATGTCTTTTTTCATTGTTTTACCTGCCTTATATTTTAAGAATTGATACTCTTGAATAATTACATTTAATAATATAGCATTGAAAACTTTCTTTTCAAGTTTCAATATGATTTTTTTTGGATTTTTTCTGTATTTCAGAAGATAATTCAAAAAAATAATGGAATTTTTTCAAAACAGGACTTGTAATAATCGGTTCGTGCATTAATTTAAGATTTATGACTATTTTTTTCAAAACTTGAAGCTGCAAAAGGAGACCGTTGTTGTGAAGATCAACGTTTCAGACTACTACTCACCTGAAGAGTGGAGCATTTTCAAAGCAGAGTCCGCCAAACACGAGACTCCCTTTGTCGTTGTCAATCTGGATATAATCCGCCAGAAATATGATGAACTCCGCAAATTTTTTCATTTTGCCAAAGTCTATTATGCGATGAAGGCGAATCCTGCCCCTGAAGTTCTGGCTCTGCTCCGGGATCTGGGATCTTGTTTTGACATTGCATCGCGCTATGAGCTTGACAGGGCATTGAGCCTTGATATTTCACCTGAAAAAATGAGTTATGGGAACACCATCAAAAAGGTTTCCGATATCAAGTATTTCTATGAAAAGGGCGTCCGTCTTTTTGCCACCGACAGTGAGACCGATTTGCGGAACCTTGCCAAATATGCGCCCGGTTCAAGAGTTTTCTGCCGCATTCTGTGCGAAGGAAGCGAAACAGCCGACTGGCCCCTTTCGCGGAAATTCGGATGTCACCCGGATATGGCAATAGATCTTCTTGTTCTTGCCAAAGATCTCGGGTTGAAGCCCTGCGGCATCTCCTTTCATGTCGGCTCCCAGCAGCGGGAGATCGGCGCCTGGGACTCAGCCATTGCCAAGGTCCGTTACATTTGCGACTACATGGAAAGTGTCGGGATTGATCTTTCTCTTATCAACATGGGCGGCGGATTTCCTGCCAAATACATCAGCAAGACCAATGAGATGGAAGTCTACGCCAACGAGATCACCCGTTACCTCAATGAAGACTTCGGGGATAACCTCCCTGAGATCATTCTTGAACCCGGCCGTTCTCTGGTGGGGGAGGCGGGGATCCTTGTTTCAGAGGTCGTGCTGATCAACCAGAAGTCCTCCACCGGCGTTGACAAATGGCTTTATATTGATGCCGGGAAATTCAACGGGCTTGCCGAGACCTGGGATGAATCCATCAAATATCCCATCTACTCTGAAGCCAGGGGCGAGGATTGTGAGGATTTCATCATTGCCGGTCCCACCTGTGACAGTCAGGACATTATGTACGAATATTTCCGCAATCCGCTTCCTGCTTATATCAAGCCGGGAGACCGGATCTACTGGTTCAGCTGCGGCGCCTACACCTCCAGCTACGCCTCTTGCGAGTTCAACGGATTTCCTCCTCTCAAAACCTATTTTGTTGATTCAAAGGCTTAACGGCATATTGTAAAGAAAACTCCATTAAATAAGGGGAAGCTGAAATGAGTTTTGTATATTACTGTCCTTTTTGTGACCAGAAGATCCAATGTGAAAATGAGGATGATGGAGCAGAAGCGCCCTGTCCTTCATGCCGCCGGACTATAAGGGTCCGGAGATCTGTTACACAAAACGAAAGAAACGCTTTTCCCGGGTTTTCCAACGCAGCGCAGCCGCCTGTGATCGCATCTCTGAAGAAAAAGGAAACAGAGGAGTCCACGCAGAAATCCGGGGAGGCTGCTTCTGCTCCGAAATCCTCCTCTTTTTATACAGTGCCCACTTACAAAAAGCCATTGCTTGCCATTGTTTTCAATGTTGTTGCCTGTTTTAACTGTGTGATTGCTCTTCTTTTGCTGAGTGTGCTGATCATGGTTTGGGTGAATGAAGGCACCCTTATTCAATCTGTTTCTGTGGGCGCTGCTTTGGGCGGCGCTTTGATCATGGCTCTCATCAGCTGGGGAATTGCCCAGCTGGTCTGTTACATCGGCAGGATCTCAGACAACTCTGACGCCATAAGGCGGGTTCTTGAACTGCATTATTCGCAGAAAAGGTGATAAGAACTTATTTTTCCGGAATCATAGCAAAAAAAATGGAGCCAAT
>JAGBWB010000019.1 GCA_017629975.1 Lentisphaeria bacterium | reverse complement strand
GAAGCGAGGGCGCTTTGACAAATTGCCTCAAAACATAAGGAAACAATAAAAAATGCAAGCTCCCGATTCACAGATCGCAGTGACCCTTTACAATCTGCGTGAATTCTGCAAAACTGAAAGCGAACTTGACCGTACTCTTGACAAAGTGTGCGATATCGGTTATCAGGCAGTGCAGGTTTCCGGTGTCCAGCTGGATCCCAAGATCATCAAAAAACAGCTGGATAAACACAACCTTTTCTGTTGCGCCACCCATGAAGGTCAGGCAGCTCTGACAGCGGATGATCTTTCACCCGTCATTGACAAGCTGCAGACTCTGGAGTGCGACTTCACCGCTCTTGGCTGCCCCCAGGCCCCCTATCTCAACAGCTACACCATGGCGTGTGAACTGGCTGACAAGATGACTGCTTCCGGCGAAAAGCTGCTGGAGCACGGCATCCGTCTCGGCTATCACAACCATGCCGGTGAATTCAAGAAGTTCCGCGAGAACAACAAGACCATGCTTGAGACCTTCTATCTCCGCACCGCCAAATCCGGACGCCAGGCCGTTTACGCGGAGATCGACGTTCACTGGGTCACCCGCGGCGGCGGCAGCCCTGTCCGCTGGATCTGGAATGTGAACGGCCGTATGCCTGTGGTCCACTTCAAGGATCTGGTCATCTGGGAAGGTGAACCCCGCATCTGCGAAGTGGGTGAAGGCAACCTTGACTGGCCCGCCATCATCAGAGCCTGTCAGGAAACCAACGTCCGCTGGTACAGCATTGAACAGGACATTGAATGGCCCGGCAGAGATATCTTTGAATCCATCCGGATCTCTTACAACAATCTGCGCGCCCTGGGCGTCCGCTGATAAACTGAAGTAAAAAACACTCCTTTGTGCCGCAGACTTCAAAAGCGGTACAAGGGAGTGATCCCCCCCCCTGAACCAATCAGAAAGAAAGAGGTATTGCATTTATGATCGACTACGGTGAAGACAAACAGACCTACGGAGCGCCGAAAATCGTTGTGGGCCCTGTAAGTCAGGTATTGACGGCTCTTTATATCGGAGTCTTTCTTCTTGCTTTCTTTCTGCCTGAGTTCACAAAAAACTTTCTGCCTCAAATCAACTCAGAGCTGCCGCAGAAATTCTGGACGCTCCTGACGGGGATCTTCATATTCCCTGAATCTGCCGGCGTCTACACCCGGATCCCTGCGGGGTTCTGGGTCATCATCACCTTCTTTTTCATCTTTCTTGTGGTGCGTCCTCTGGAAGAAAAAAGGACCAGTTACATCTCCTTTACAGCTTTTCTTCTTTCCGTCATGCTGGGAAGCGCCCTTGCGGTCTGGGCACTGGCGCCCAAATTTTTTGAGCCTGCTGCGACCTGGGCTTTCTGGTTCTCAGGCGCTTCGGGCTGGGCGCTGTGGAAATTCCGCACCCTCAACATAAAATTCGGGGAAAAACGTTTCCCCTGCAAATGGTTCTATCTTATACTGCTCCTGCTCCCGGTGCTCTTTTCTCTTGTCAGACAGAAGTGGGAACGCGGAGCGATCTATCTGGTATGCGCCCTTCTGGGCATACTCTGGGGAGTCATTGAAGAACGCAAAAACGGTAAAAAGTTTTCCGGTGCAGAAACCGGGGACATCAAATAAAACAGGAACTATTCTTTATGGAACTTAAATTCTACAATACTTTGAGCCGCTCTCTTGAAGTTTTCAAGAGCGTTGAAGAGGGGAAAGCCGGTCTTTACACCTGCGGCCCCACTGTTTACAACTTTGCCCACATCGGCAATTTCCGAGCCTACATCTTTGAAGATCTGCTTCACCGTACTCTGGAATATGCCGGATACAAGGTGAAACAGGTGATGAACCTGACCGATGTGGATGACAAAACGATCCGCAACTCCCGGGCGGCGGGAGTCCCCCTGCGGGATTTCACTGCCACCTACAAAAAGGCTTTCTTTGAGGATATCAAAACCCTCAACATCACCCCTGCCGCCATCTATCCTGCGGCAACTGACCACATCGCCGAAATGATCAACATGATCCAGGTGCTCATGGATAAAGGCATCGCCTATCAGTCTGAAGACAAAAGCATCTATTTTTCCATTGAAAAGTTCCCTGAATACGGCAAACTTGCCCACATTGACCGGGACAATCAGCGCGCCGGAGTCCGTATTGACGCCGATGAATACGCCAAAGATTCTGTGGCAGACTTCGCCTTGTGGAAAGCACGGGATGAAGCCGACGGCGATGTCTGGTGGCCCAGTCCCTGGGGCGAAGGACGCCCCGGCTGGCACATTGAATGCAGTGCCATGTCCATGAAATATCTGGGTGAATCCTTTGATCTTCACACCGGCGGCGTGGATAACATGTTCCCCCACCACGAAGATGAGATCGCCCAGAGCGAAAGCGTCACCGGCAAAAAGTGGGTCAACTACTGGCTCCACTGCGAACATCTCATGGTGGACAACACCAAGATGTCCAAATCTCTGGGCAACTTTTACACGCTCCGCGATTTGCTGGGCAAAGGATACACCGGGCGCGAGGTGCGCTGGGTCCTCATCGGGACCCACTACCGTAAAAAGCTCAATTTCTCCCTCTCCGCTCTGGATCAGGCAAGAGAAACTCTTGCCAAATTCACCAGCTTCTTTGCCCGCATGAAAGAGATCACCGCAGCCGGTGACGGCAGCGAAGTCGCCGCCATTGTGGAACAGGCTCAGAACCAGTTCCGCACCGCCATTGCCGATGACCTGAACTCCGCAGGCGCTACTGCCGCTCTCTTTGCTCTTGTCCGCGACGGCAACCGCCTTGCCGATGCCGGAACTCTCAGCGCTGCCGGAGCTGCAAAAATTCTGGATTGCTGCCGCGACTTTGACCGCGTCTTCGGCTGTCTGGATGTGGATGCCGCCCCTGTTGCCGAGGAGTTCCCCGCTGAAGTTGTCGCCCTTGCCGAAGAACGCGCCGCCGCCCGCAAAAACAAAAACTGGGCAGAAAGCGACCGTCTGCGGGATGCCATCAAAGATGCCGGGTTCCTGGTTGAAGATGCTCCCGGCGGTATCTGGAAACTGAAAAAACTCTGATCATCTTCTCTTGGCGCGTTTCAATGCCCTTGAGATATCTTCCTGCTCCGGCTCTTCCGGTTTTACTCCGGATGACGCCGGAGTTTCTTTTTGCTTTTTCACCTTTTCCGGATGTGCAACAGGCTTTGCAAAAGTGAAGTCCAGACCTTTCAAACGGGGAAACTTGAAGGAGAGAGTTGGAAACTCCCTGCCGCTGCGGCGCATCCAGACTTGCAGGAGCAGCAGCCCTATGGCAGCTGCCAGCAGCAGAGGAAGTGCACAAAATACACGCTCCTGCCGTTCCATGGTGCGGCCTATGTTGTCAAAATTGCTCCGGACCACGCCTCCCGTCTGCCGCACAAGAGCGGTGATCCCGGAGCGGGATTCTCTGGAAAACTCCGGCGATACGCTCTGAATCGCCGGAGCAAGAGGCAGGATATCATGAGAACTGAACTCCACTGCGGCATTGACCGTTGCACCGGGCGGAACAGCGTAAAAGGCTTTCAGAGCATCCGTTCCCTGCCAGCGGAAAGGCACTGTATGGGGTTCAACTTTGCCGTTGGCATAAGTCACAAGCAGAGAAAGCACCGGAGTCCCCTGAAAGGGCAGTTTGCGCCTTTCAGGATCAAGAAGTATTTCACTTTC
The DNA here is from genome assembly GCA_017629975.1 of Lentisphaeria bacterium. GTDB lineage: Bacteria > Verrucomicrobiota > Lentisphaeria > Victivallales > Victivallaceae > UBA1784. The sequence continues at coordinate 2,782 of JAGBWB010000019.1, read as the reverse complement.
AAAGAGTCCTGAATCCATATTCTGAGTTATGAAACAATCCTTATAAGTGTTCTTCCGGGGCATGGTCACATAGCGGGTCAAGGCGGCTATCAGCGCACCGCTCTGCGGATGGGAGGCAAATTTTCCTGAATACTCCCCGTCAACTTCGATCCCCAGAAGCGCACATCTGCCGACTCCTGCAAATCCGGTGAGAACAATGGGAGTGGCATCTTCATCATCGGCAGTCAGAAGGACGCGGGATTTCTCTTTGGCAAAACAGATGTTATATCCGTCAGCTTCAAAGGGGGAACTTATATGTTCTGCTCCCGGAAGAGCTGAAAGATCGGCAGCGGGACGGCATTTCACCTTTTCTCTGCTGAATGAAGCACGCACCATAACAAAGGTATCTTCCGCAAAAACCCGGGGGAGTTCAGAAGCGTTTTCCACAAAGTAGCATTTACCGCCTCCCAGTTGTGCGATTTCCCGGAGCAATCCGGCGTCTGCGGCCTCCGGTTTACCCAATCCCACCACGCTGACCGTAATACCGGCCTTCGCGGCACGCCTGAGCATCTCCCTGTAATTTCCCGGCTGCTCCGCATCATCGGCGTCCGCAAAGAGCAGCAGATGGCGCACAGGCGCCTTGGAGTGCAGCAGCTGCCTGACAGATTCATGGAGCGCCTTATCCACAAAGATCCCGCCCCCCATGGATTCGATCGCCATGATCGCCCCTGAGGGATCGGCGCTTTTGCCTTTTACACTCAAAGGAGCAACCTGATGAACAGAGCTGTCAACAGCGATCAAACCGAACTCATCCCGCTCCGAAAGGAGCTTGTAACTTTCCGCAGCAGCCAGATTCGCCATGGTCATCTTGGGCACACCGTCAATGGCTGCCGCCATGCTTCCCGAGCGGTCAAGAGCCACCATGAGCGCGGAGTTGCGCCGTCTGATATCGTGCTGCTTTTCCATAGCTCCGGGGAGAATTTCCCCCACCGGAGTCTTATACCATCCCCCCGATGCCAGACTGGAACGCCCCCCTGTCATAAGTACTCCCATACGGCCCTGACGGACCATTTCTGCAATCAGGGCGTTGGTTTCAGGCGTAATGGATGACGCCGGGACATTTTCAAAGATGACCGCCCGGTAACTGCCGATGGTTTCAGGAGAGATCCGTTCCGAGGGAACCCGAAGGGTTTCCACATCAAATTTGCCCCGTGCAAGGAGTTTACTCAAATTTCCGGAGGGGGATCGGGTCAAAAGCAAAATCTTCCCAGTTCCTTTGATCTCTGTCAGATGACGGGCGCGATTGTTTTCAGGCACAGTGTCACCGGGAGGCGTTTCAAGGAGGAAGTCGTAACTCATCACGCCCTCCCGGTCGCTTCTGTCACGCCAGAAGAAACGGTTCTCCCCGGCTTTGAGTGCAAGTTTTCTCTCATGCCAGAGACCGTTGTTTTTGCGGATGCGGCATGTGAGTTCCGCCGCGCGGGGCGCATAGATCCGGCAGACGATGGAGCAATACTCTCCCGGCGCAGCCGTAAGGGGAGCTGAAACTCCTGTTATGGCAAAGTCATTGAATCCACCCCGGCTCAGCGGCAGAAAGTCCACCTTGATTTTACGCATGACAGCAGCTGCAAAAGCACTTTCAGGGGGGACGCCGTTCCAGTTGCCGTCAGAGATGATCAGGATCCTGCCGGGAGTATCTTTGGGGATCAGCGACAGAGCGTTTTGCAGAGCCTTTCCGCCATCTGAGGCGTTCCGGTAACTCAACACGCTTTTGAGTCCGCTGAAATTCCCCTGCCCCGGCGGGGATTCAAGGAGCATATTTCCGGCAAAAGAGATGACACCGGGAGCGTTTTTCATCTGCCGGGAAATGATTTCGATCTGCTTTTCCATTTTTTCATCTGCGTCAGGAGGCATGGAAAGACTGCGGTCGCAGAGAATGAAAAGCACTCCCTCTTTGTCAGGAAGTTTCACATTAAGACCGCTCAAAGCCAAAATAAGCAGCAGAGAGATAATAAACTGCAAAAGCGTTCCGCTTCGTGACGCCTGATGCCGTATCAGAAGATAAAGAGACAAAGGGATCAGCAGCAGAAGAAAGACGGGATGAGCAAAGTATATCATTATGGTCTGCTCCTGCTGCAAAGAAAGTGGTTCAAGGTCAAAACCCCCAGAGCAAGAGAAATGAACACCCATGATTTTGAGCTGCGTCTTTCGGCGCCTTGGGGACTCTTTTTACAAGGGAGAAGCAAACTTCTGTTTTTCCGCAGATCGGAAACAGCTGTCACCTGAGGATTGACTGCAACAGAAGATTCAACTTTGCCGTCGCTTAAAGTATAGAGTCCGCATTTTTTCAGTTGCAGCACACACTTTTCTCCGGCAGCATTCACTTCACCTGTCAGCGTACCGCATCTGAAGTGAAGTTTTTCTGCACCGCGTGAGGTGTTGAAAGAAAACATTTCTCCGGATCTCACATTAGGCTCCGCAACTCCCGGACGGCTGAGGCGGCAAAGAAAAGCGAGATTGCAGAAAAATCCCGGCCAGAAAGGCAGCCGGAAAAGATTTGAATGTTCCGGAACAAGATTCAGATGGATATCCATTTTGCCATTCTTCCTCTGCTCCACGCTCATCAATGCGGTCTCCCCGGAAAAGATCACCCCCCGTCCCGGCAGATGGAGCTCCGGAGAAAAAGCCCAGACAAGAGAGGTGTTGGTCAGCCCTGCAAGGAGCTGCTCCCGGGGCATGAAAAAAGGAGGCCGCCTTGCGTAGAAACTTTTCCCGCCCCGGTGAAAGAAGACTCTGTGACCGG
>JAGBWB010000235.1 GCA_017629975.1 Lentisphaeria bacterium | reverse complement strand
TCTTTTTTGATACCTGTTTTTTCACAGAAACCGCTCTGCAAAACCATTTCAGGACCGGGGAATCCGGCGGCGGCAGAGGGTTCGATCTTGAGATTCTCAAGAGCTTTTGTTTCTTTTTGAAGTTCAGGCAAAATATTGTCCGTAATGGTGTAGGCTCCTGCAAGCAGTGTTTTCATGATACCGCCCACAAATCCCGAAGCTCTGCCAACGGCGAGTCCGTCGGCAAGGGTGTTGTTTGTAAGTCCGATATCGTAAACGCTGATTTCAGAATTTTTTCCTGTGGCAAGTCCCAGCAGAACGCAGGGCGCTTCAACAGGCTCAGCAAAGAAACAGTGGACGGCATCGCCGAAAAGCATTTTCAAGCCGAAGCAGACGCCGCCGGGGGCACCGCCAACGCCGCAGGGCAGGTAGACGAAAAGAGGATGCTCCTTGTCAGGTGTGATCCCCCGCAGTTTCAACTGCTCCCGCAGACGCAGTGCGGCGACGGAGTATCCGAGGAAAAGTTCGTGGGAGTTTTCATCATCCACAAAGAATGAATAGGGATCCGCTTCAGCCTCTTTTCTTCCCTGTGCGACGGCGGTGGAGTAGTCGCCAGTGTATTCAATGACCTCCACGCCTCTGGAGCGGAGCAGCTTTTTCTTCCACTCTTTGGCATCCGCAGACATGTGGACGCGCGCCTTGAACCCCAGGGCGGCTGAAATGGTGCCGATACTCAGTCCGAGATTGCCGGTGCTGCCCACGGAAACGGTGTACTGACCGAAAAGTGCACGGATCTCAGGAGTGGCAAGTTTGCGGTAGTTGTCATTGGCGGTGATGAGACCTGCTTTCAAACAAAGTTCTTCTGCGAAGCAGAGCACATTGTAAATACCGCCTCTTGCCTTGATGGAGCCTGCCACCGGCAGATCGTGGTCTGCCTTGAGGAGCATTTTTGCGCCGGGAAGGAGTTTTTCAGAGAGAGCGGGGATATCCAGCAGTTCTGACTCAATAATGCCGTAATGGACTGCGGCTTCTTCAAAAAGTTCAGCAAGAAGAGGTGAAAAACGGGCAAGACGGGCTTCCGCGTCGTAAACATCAGCCACAGAATAGGGCAGTTCTGCACTTTTACCGTAATCAGGATTGAGCCAGCAGTAGGGAGTACGTGCTTTCAGCGCCTCAAGACATTTATCCATAAATCGCAAACCTTTCTTTATTTGAAAATACTTTTCCTTAAGATAAAGGCTGAAGTCTATTTTGTCAAGCGGTTTTCAGGAAAAATTTCAATTGCGGGTGAGCCACTTGTTGTTGTTCAGTGTGAAAAGGGCGAAAAGGGGGATCCACATGAGAAAGAGCAGCGTGTAAATGCTGTAAGTAAACGCATGAAAACAGTAGCGCAGAGAATTTTTCCGGGCATAGATTATGGTCGGCGGAATAGACCAGAGAAGTATCATCAGAAGCATGTAAAAAAGAATAAGTCCCGCCGTATGGTAGTTGGTGATGAGATAAATCAGCAGTACAGGCGAGATCACCACAGGGGAAAGGATTCCGATGTTGAAGATGATGTAATGGAACGCCAACCCCAGAGATTTTAAATTGAAAAGAGAGAAACTGCGGAAGATGTAAGGGGCAAGAAGTATGTTCTCTCTGATATCCCCCCGGACCCAGCGCAGCAGCATCTTGCAGAGTCCGGTGTATTTCTCAGGCATGTTGGTGTAGGCCTTGGCAGACTCCTGATAACGGATCAGCCACTTTTCCCGCAGCAGCATGCAGGTCAGCGCTCTGTCTTCGCCGATGGAGGTCTTCTGCCCCAGAAAACGCTGCTTGAGCCATTGGTCAAGAAGGGGCATCACCGCCTTTCTGCGGTAGGCACTCAGGGCACCGGGGGTACACAGGACGACTCCGAAACGGCTCTGGGAGCTGCGGAGCAATTCATAAGAAAAGACAAAAATGATATCCATCAGTTTGGGGATCAGCCCCTTTTCAAGATTCTGGACACAGATGTTCCCTGCAACACCGCCCACCTTGGGATCGTAAAAAGGGGAAACAAGATGAGTGAGAGAATCAGGAAGAACGGAACTGTCACTGTCAACAGTGACGATGATCTCTGAATTTGAAGCTCTGATCCCGGCGGCAAGGGCATGTTTTTTGCCCCGGTTGCGTTTACAGAAAATGGTGGTGATCTCAGGGAACTCCTTTTTGGCTTTTTCGATCCACTGCCGGGTGTCATCTGTGGATCCGTCATCAATGGCGATGACATGAAAATCGGGATAATCCGATTTCATGATGCTTTTGATGGTTTTGTAAACATGTTTTCCCTCGTTGAAAGCCGGAATGAGCACATCGCATGAGGGGGTATGTTTGATGCGGCAGGGCTTGTATCCGAAAGCAACGATGGCGATCACCAGCATATAAATCAAGGTGAAATAACTGAATATGATCGAATAGTTGACCATCAGAAACATGGAGATGATGATCAAAAGCAATATGAATGAATTAAAAAGGAGTCTTATTTTCATAATTTTTAATACACATTAATTGCTTCCGCGGGAAAAGTGCTCATCACACCAGAGAGCCGCTTTTTTTTCTATTTCTCTGTCCGCATCAGTGGCGCCGAAATGACCGGTTTCACGGATGAAAACGGTTTTGTATTTTTCATCAATGGCGTTGACCACAGAAAACTGCCCCGCCGGAGCCACACAGGGATCAAAGAGGGCAGGGGTGCAGCAGACGGGAATACGGATGTACTTTGCCGCAACAGAGGCGTCAAAGTAACTCAAGACCTGACGGGCCTCCGGATGTTCCAGCACATATTTTCGGCAGGATTCACCGCTGCCGGTCGATTCGTAATCAAAACGGATTTCGGCACCGAAGGTCGGAACATGGAGGAATGCCGCCTTGAAACGTTTTTCCCACGGCAGCAGCAAGGCTCCCATGCCGCCCCCCATGCTGCCGCCTGAATAGTTGATATTACCGGCGCAGTCGGGGAACATGTCAAGAAGAACGCGCAATGTCATCCACTGGTCGGCAATAACGCCCCGCAGAATGTAATTTTCTTTGGAGTCGATTCCATGAAGCACATGGGCCAGAGGCTGCCAGGGAATATCTTTGCACTGGGAAGGTCCCAATCCGCGCACCGCCGTATAGGTAACGGTCAGAGAGTGTTTGCTTGCTGAAGCAGTGGCGATGTTGCCGTACCCCTGACCGATCACAAGACCGCCCTGAGAATTTGCCGGACGGGTGATCCAGGTGACAAACTCCACACCGTCATAATTGGTCACCCGGACTCTGTAGATTTTTTCCTCAGGAACAGGGGACCACACTTCAGTTTCAACATTGTATTTCAAAGGAGCATTTGCCACAAGAGCAAAGTTTTCTTTCCAGAACTCACGGAATCCTTCCGGCTCCTTTCCGGGAGAAACTGCCAGCAGTTCCTCTTGAGTCATGCCGTTGGTGGGATCAAAGGGATAGCTGTGTTCTATCTTCATAAAAAGGTGAAACTCCTTTTGTTCATTAAATGTCAATCTTATAAAATACACCATCCCCGGCAAGTTTGCAACTTTACTTCAGGGTTTTTTCGGAATATTGTTTTTATTTTTTTTCAGGAGCGTAATATTGACAAAGAAACCGTATGATGCTATCTTATACTGACAGATGATTTTTGCCGTTGGAGATGTGCATGAAAAAGTTTATTGCAGTGGATTTTTACGATCTGATCTGGAAACAGAAAACGGTCTTCAGCCTCGAGGATATGGAGGCTCTTTTTGCCAAGTATGCCGAAAACGGGATCAATGCCGTTTTGTGGCGCTTGTCCGTTTATGGAAAATTGCTTTATCATTCAAAGACGCCTGACAGATATGCCATTGGGGGGGCGCCCCAGGGTGTAGAGGCAAAGGCTCTCAAGGTGATGGAAACATACGATCCTGCCGCTGCGGCCGTTGCCATGGGCAAAAAGTATGGAATAGAAGTTTACTTCTGGCTGACTTTGTTTGATGAGGCCTCTTACTCCGTCTTCCCGGAACGGGAGTCTTGTATTTCTCAGGCGCATCCGGAGTATTCATGGCGCTCAAAGGATGGTTCCGGCTACTACCGCGGCGTACTTTCTTATGTGTATCCTGAGGTAATTGAGTTCAAACTCAGACAGATCCGCGAGATCGCCTCTTACGGCGGCGCCGGGATCTATCTGTGCAACCGCACCCACTCCCGTTCCCCCCTTATACGAAAAGCCATGGAAGAGGCGGGATTGGATCAGGAAAATGTCAACACCTGGTGCAGAGAACATACTGATCTCATAATTTCTGAATATAAACGCTGCCGGGGGCAGTACGGCTATGACCCCATTGCTCTTGAATCTTTCAAGGGAGATCTGAACGATACCGTTGCGTGGCAGCGTCACCGGGGCAGTTACTTTACAGCTTTCATGGAAAAAGCCCGGATCGCGGCTCAGCCGGGGAAACTGCTTTTCGGTTTACGCTACGGCGCTGAGTTGGGTCCGTATATTTACGGTGACCACTTCTTTGACTGGGAAAGATTTTCTGACGGAACTGTTGTGGACGCTTTGGCATACGATATCCAGCCGCCCAATTACGACAGCCCTGAAAAGTTCCCTGAATTTTACCGCGAAACCGCAAGCTCCAAACTGCTTTGGATGTCTCTTTCTGCCAATGATCCCGAAGGATTGCTCAACGCTTATGTTCCATCCCTTGAGCGCTGGAAACCTTTTATGGACGGTATCATCCTCTTTGAAGCCTATCAGATGACCGGCAATCCTGAGTATTGGGAATTTATACGGAATTTTTGAAAGATGTTTACAAAGAAAGAGCTTGAAAAGGCGTTGCTTGACGCCGGATTACGCCGCGATGACAATGTTGTGATCCACTCTTCTGCCTCGTCAGTGGGAGCTGTGGAAGGCGGTATCGGGGGATTGCTTCAGGTTTTTTGTGACTTTTTCGGTTCCGGGGGACTTTGTGTTTTCCCGACCATGACCTATACGCTGCTGCACCCGTGGGATCCTGAATCAGATTGGTGCAGATCCTGTCCTGTGCCGCAAAAATACTGTTTTGCCTACGGACTTGCCAGACAGGATGTGCGGCGTTTCCGTGCTGATATGCCCGCATGTACGGGAGCACTGCCCAATCAGGCATTGAAAACACCCGGATTCCGCCGTTCTCTTTCTCTCACAAGTTCGGTGGCGGCGTTTGGAAGAAACGCAGATGCGTTTGTTTCCGGGCATGAATTCTGCCGGAGCGGATGCAGTAAAAACTCCCCGTGGGAAAAACTGCTGAAAATGGAGGGGAAGATCCTACTGCTGGGTGTTTCTGTTGAAGAGATGACCTTTCTTCACGGCGTCCTTGAGTGGGCGTTCCCCGAAACGTGCCGTATGCCTGAGATCCCCTTTGAAACGGAATTGTTCGATGCTGACGGCAGAAAAGTTGAGTGCTGCGAAACGCATCGTGTTGCCAACATTGCACGCCTTACCCCTCATGTGGAAAAAGCGCTGCGCGAAAAAAAGGCCATTAAAGACTTTTTTTTCGGCAACGCTCCTTGTATGCTCCTGGAGTGCAGAGAGACTTTTGAGACCGTCACGGAACTTGTGAAACGCAATCCCTCTTACCTTTGAGTTCCAGTCGGGGGAATGGCTGACCAAAAGACGCATTCTGCGCTCTGCAACTCTTTGCCTTTGACCGTTACCGTGATTTTCCCGGGGGCGGCGCTGCTTTTGATGATGGCAAGGGCGGAACCGCTGAAAGTGCGGATGAAAGGCGTATTTTCTCTTTCATGACTTGCAGGATCTCCGGAACAGACTCCCGCAAGAGTTCCGGCGCCTGTGACGGTGATTTCAAGATCAACGGCGGCATCGGGGACGAAGTTTTTTTCGCCGTCCACCACATTGATCCGCAGAAATGCAATATCCCCTCCGGGAGTCATGCAATCGTTGTCTGAGATTATTTTTACCGTTGCTGCTTTGCCGGGAGTGACAAGTCTTTTGCGGCAGACTGCTTTACCCTCTTTTTTTCCGCGGATGATCAGAGTACCGGGTTCATAGGGGATCTCCCACACAGCATATTTGTTCTCAGGCAGAGTTTCATTTTCCATGATGACTTTGCCGTTGAGTTCCAGTGTAACGGAGTCGCAGTTGGAACAGCAGTAAAGCTCAACCGGGGTTCCTGCGGGAACATCTCTGTTCCAGGGCGGGAAAATGTGGATCATGGGCTTTTTGCCCCACAGCATCTGGTAATAGTAATAGGTGTCTTTGGGGAAACGGCAGATGTCCAGCACACCGAACTGGCTGGTCACCACAGGGAAACCGCAGGTTTCGCCCCGGTATTCGATGGCGGACCACATAAGTCCCCCTGCCAGATAGGGATGTTCCATAACATGTTCCCACTCTCTTGCATGAGATTGAAGGAGTGCAAGTTCAGAGCAGTATTTGCCGTTTTTTGCCAATTTTCTGCCGTCGCCCAGAATTTCAAAGATGCCGCTTTCGCCGAACTCCTCCTCTTTGTAGATGCCCCGAGCGCCTCTGCCGGAGGAATATTCGCTGATGACTTCGCAGCGTTCAGGGTAATTTTCATGGTCGCGCACATCTTTTCCGCCCATGCCGCCGCCGTTGTAGCCCACCACATCCACGGTATCGGCAAAACCGTTGGCGTTGGCATCGGCGTTGCCCTCAAGTCCCACAGCCGTGGGGCGTGAGGGGTCGAGTTTTTTCGCAAGATCATGGAGCGTTTTCAGCATGGTCGTCAGATTGCGGTTCCCCTCCTGACCTCCGGCGGTGTTGGCAAGGGACCAGAGGATGACGGAAGGATGATTCCTGTCCCGTCTGATGAGGGCGGTCAGATCCTTTTCGGCGCCTTTGTCAGTGTGGAGATTTCTTGTCTCCGCCCAGAGGAGCATACCCATCCGGTCGCAGGCATCCATAAGGGCAGGGGCGGCGGGATTGTGGGAGGAACGGATCATGTTGGCGCCCATCTCTTTCAGAACTTCCACATTCTTTTCATGGGCGCGGTCGGGGAGCGCAGTCCCCAGACCGCCGAAGTCATGGTGGATATTTCCGCCCCGCAATTGCAGATGTCTGCCGTTGAGGAAAAATCCTTTGTCGGGGGTGAATTCAAAGTAACGGATCCCGAAAGAGACATATTCAACATCAAGGTCTGATCCCTTTTTCAGGGTTATGCGTGCCGTGTAGCAGTGGGGGGAGTCAATGTCCCAGAGGCGGGGGGAATCAATGGTAAGATCAATGCTTTCTTTGGAAAATTCCGTCTGAGCAAGCAGTTTGCTGCCGCTGCCGCTTTCGGGATAAAGGATCTCTACAAGAAGTTCGCTCCCCGCAGCGGCATTGGCAACTTCTGCTTCCACATGGATCCTGGCAGAGTTCTCGCTGATATCCGGAGTTGTAATGGCGATTCCCCAGGGAACAAGGTGGGTGTCGGGTTTGATGATGAGCCATACATGACGGTAGATCCCGCCGCCTTCGTACCACCAGCCCTGCATCCTTTCAGCGGAGACATGCATTTCAAGAGTGACCTCTTTTTTGCCCGCTGCAAAAGGAGTGATATCATAGACGGCACCGGTGTATCCGGAACTGTTTTCCCCCGCCTTGATGCCGTCAACAAAAAGAGTACTTTCGCCGAAGACACCGTCAAATTCAAGAAAAACTCTCTGTTTTTCAAAGAGTTGCGGGATCTCAAGGCACTTCTGATACATGCCGCATCCTCTGGGCAGATAGGAATCGTGACGGAACTCAAGGTGTCCCTCTTCGCGGACGCTGTGGATATAGTTCTCTTTGGCAAAGGCGCCCTCTTCAATACACCAGTCATGGGGCAGGTCAAGAGTCCGGGCAGGGAATTTGCAAAAATCAGAAAAGGAACCGTCGTCTTTTCTGAAAAGCCATTGATTATCAATAAGTTGTTTCATTTTGTCCGCCTTTGATAAGTGTTTGTGAGAAGTGCTTTAACAGAGCGTTAATATATCACTTCCCCTCAGGAATGTCAAGAAGGAGTCTATGTTTAGCGGCTGATGCAAGTGAAAATTGCTCCAAAATAACCTGACTTATCAGCAGTCAGGAGATTGAAAAACAGTTCAAATGGTGGTATATTATCATGAAAACGTTTTTATTTCATTATTTATTAAGGAAATTTATTTATGAATCCGGAGTACGATTTCAAG
>JAGBWB010000234.1 GCA_017629975.1 Lentisphaeria bacterium | reverse complement strand
GACAAAGCCGAAATTAGGATGATCTTCAACCTTGATGCCTGCTGCTCGCGCAGCTTTGGTATCGCCGATATAGATGGTTTTACAGCCTTTGAGAGCTTTTGCTTCACTCCGTATGGGGGCGTCAATGCCGACGCCTTCATAAAGCGCCTGCCGGAGCATGGCAGCCGCTTTTGCATAAATGGCGATGCGGGGTGCATCTTTCGGCAGCTCAGGATAGACGATCTGATATCTGGATTTACCGCAAATCTTCAATTGGGCCTGCGAAGCCGGAATGACCGGCTCCTGACAGGAGATCCCGTTGCTGCTGACGCATCCGGCGCCAAACAGAGCAAGAACCAAGAGTAAAAATATATTTTTCATCATATCACTTATTCAAAAATCAGATCTCCGAAAGTCTCCTGATCGTGGAAAGTCATGGTTTCCAGGTTGGGGGACCAGAGAGAAAGTTCGGCATGACCGCGGCCTCTTTTCCCTTTTTCGGGAATTTCAAAAGCTTCACGTCCGAAGTTGCCGCACCAGATAGTGCCGGCAACAGCCGGTTTGGTATTCAGCGTGGTGTAAGGAATAGTGACCATGAGATACCATTTGCCGTTTTTGCGGGTGGTATCATAGCTCCACTTGCCATTCCAGGCTTTATCCCGTTTGTTATACATGGGATCAAGGACATCGGTGACCAGGCCGTAGGCTTCATCGTAACGGGAGTTGGGAATGGGATTGGCAATGAAATGGTAGTTGACACTCTTGCTGCCTGTGGGATCAAGGAAGATGTCCATGCAGTCCTGATTGTAGCAGGGACCATCATAACCGTAGTTGACGAAGCTCTTGTCAGGATGAAGATCACTTTCAAATGCGACATAGACATTCTTTTTATCGTAAAGAAGTTTGAAACGGGTCTTTTCTTTCACGACACCGAGCTGGATCCCGCCCATATAATTCCACTGAGCTTTTTTCCAGGCGCCGGAGTTGAAATCAACAGAAGACACTTTCCCTTCTGCTCTGGGAATACGCAAGGTTTTCTTGCCCACACCGGGCAGGATCTTCTGAGCCTTGAGCAACTTTGTGTTCCAGTTGAGAGGTGCTCCGATGGGGGCGCTCAAACGGCCGTTTTCGGCGAGCATCTTGATGGGAGGTGAATTGAAGATGGGCAGCAGAGGCCAGTGCTTTGAATAAAAGCGAGTGGTTGAAGGTCTCTTGGGATCCGTGTAGGATTTGATCAGAGCATTGCGTTTGTCAACAGAATCAGCCAGCTGATTGAAACTCATCTGGTTCGGATTCAGACGGTAAGCGTTGTAAAGGTGCAGGGTTTCTGCAAGGTTTCTGACATAGTCAAACTCAATTCTGACCAATTCAAGACGAGCTTTGACTTTGGGAGTTTTTGCCATCTTTTCGGCACGTTCAAGATTCTTGGCAAGAATGTCGATCATGTCGGCACTGAAAATGGAGGTGACAAGGACGCGGGGGTTCTTGGGCAGAACCGAGGGCCTGCCGAAATCAGAACCGCCTCTGTCTTCAAGAGCAGAGTAAATGGCAAGACGGGGAAACAGTGTATCGTAGAAGGTCTTCATGGGCACATAACTTTCGTGGAAAGCACGGCGCAGGAAGTCATCAACAAGTTTGTCTTCATTCTGGGTGATGTCATTGAACATCTGACCGTAGACGTAATAAGAAGGTCCTTCAAGACCGAAGTTTTCGCCGAAACCGCACCGGTAAACACCGCGCACATTGTTTTTGATGAAAAGGCGAACCTGTTCAGCGCAGAACTGGGGCGTTCTCTTAGGCAGGAAACCGACGCGATTGTACCAACCCCAGTTATAGATATAAGCGGTGAATCCGCCTTTGACTTCGTATTCACTCCATCTTTTGAACGTTTCTGTGGTATAGTTGCAAAGTTCAATAATCACATTGGGAGGGAATTTCTTGAAACTTTTGGGAGGCTTTGAGGTGGGACCGTAACAGATAATATGAGCAAAATGTCCGGGATATTCTTTATAAAACCTCTCGGCAAGTTCTCTGTGGAGAATCCATAATTTTTCGCCATGGTCATCGGTGTTGCCGTAGGCTTTGCATCCGGCACATTCGCAGGGCTGGTAACCGTCCGTCTGAGCAAGCTGAATGGCGAGGGCACCGTTTTTCGCCCACTTTACCATTTCCTGATAAATCAGATTCTGGACTTCAGGATTGGAGATGCAGAGGTGGTTACCGTCAGCGTTGCGTTTTCCACCGCGGAAAGCAAAGTACTGGGGATGAGTTGTCCCATAGATCTTGGCAGGAACGGCATCATAATAAGAGTGACCGCCGTAGCTTTTGAATGCACCGAAACCGTAACCGTTGTTGGAGTAGCTGTAAAACATTTCTCTGGAACGGGTGGTGAAAATCATCTTGGGGCTGCAGACCTCACGGAGTCCGGCAGGGATCTCAACTTTCGCAAGTTTTGCATAATCAATACCGTTTGTTCCGGGATAAAGGAAACGGGTATTCAGATATTTTTCGGCGAACTTGACACATCCGTTGACCGTGCCGAGAATGTAGTTGCTCCAATCTCTATATTTTGAGCTGTCCTGAAAACGGAGCTTGTCAATACCTGCGATATAAACATTGCCGTCTTTTTCGGCAATTGTGAATCCGAAACTTGAATGAGCTGCGGCATCGATCCCAATGGCTCTTGCGGCTTTGGTGTCGCCGATATAAATTCTTTTGACTCCTGTATTCGCCTTGGATTCAGGAACGATGGCAATGTTTGCCCCCATTCCTTCTTTGAACGCAGTTTGCAGCATCTTGGCGGCAGTTGTCAAATGTCTCAGAACAGGTGAGTTTTTAGGCAGGTCAGGCAGCACAAGCTGATATTTTGACTTTGCAGTAATGACCAGTTTTGCAGATGAGTCTGCGGATTTTACGCCAGTGGCGCAACCGCAAACCAGCAGCAGTGCAGCTGCTGCAAACAACAATTTCTTCATAATAGCTCCTTTTTTTCTGTTAATGATAGAAAACGAAAAAATTATTTATTTACTTCATAAAGTTCAACTTTGCTGAGCCAGGCTGAGCTTCTCTTCCCGAAAAGCTGGAACCTGATATAAGCCTTTTCTCCGGCAGGCTTTTTGTTGGTTTTGAAACGGAACTCCTGGCGGATCCATTGCTGAGGTCCCAGCAGCTTCTGTTTCGGCAGCCAGCAAACGAAACCGTTGTTTTCATCAACACGGACATTAAAGCTGGTGTCGGCTCCGAGTTTCACCCAGAAACTCAGAATATATTCTGTTTCAGGTTTGAATTTGACATATTGTGCAAGAGTTTGTCCGTTGACAAGTTTGAGGGATTCTCCATTGTGGAGGAATACGCCTTTGTCTTTGACAAGAACTGCACCGGAGAACCAGGCTCCGATAAATCTGGATGATGGATTCTTTTTGAAGTCACCGTCTTTGACCAATTGAGGCGTACTCTTTTCTTCAAAGAAGATTCTGCCGAAGTTTTCCTGATCGCCGAATCCTTTTGCAAAGACACTCCAGGTGTAGTAAGGAATGGTCTTTTCGCCTGAAACCACACGGTAACGGTTGAAGTTCGCCTTGAATTTTCCGGGAACTGCGGCAGGAAGATCCTTGCGGGGAATGACAAGTTCAATCACATACCCCTTTTTTGAGGGAGTCACTTTGACTTTGCAGTCGGCGTTCCATTTCATATCAAGAACAACTTTGCTGATCTTGATATCCTGCACAGCGCCCGAGGAGGAGATAATAAACTGATAACGCTCTTTACCCTCACCTGTGGGATCAAGATGGACTTCAACAGTGTTGTCTTCCCAGAGTTTTGAGTAGTCCCGGGGACGGACCGGAGCAACGACCTTGTTTTTGAAGGGTTCTTCACATTCAAATTTGAAATAGAAATTATCCTTGTCTCTTTTCATACTGACGGCAGTCGAGACTTCCGGACGGGCAATGTTATTTTTGCTGTCTTTCAGCGGGAGCAGATAGAGAGGGGCGCTCCATTTATTCTCAGGCATAACGGTATACCAGTGGTCTTTTGCGGAAACTGTACGAGCCCACTTTGCGCGGCACTCAAGGATCTTTCCGAAAAGTTCGCTCCGCATGAAACGGACTCTCTTCAAGGACTCGGCATCCTTTTGGACTGCCGCTTCAGCTTTGGCGAAAAGAGTATTGACCTCTTTTATGAAGTCATCACCGTAAAACTTTGTCCACAATTCAACCGTTGAAGGGAAGAAGGTTTTGGGGCCCTCAGGGGTTTCAATGGAGCGTCCCACACAGGAAAGCCATGTCTTTTCCAGAATGGTACTGAATTTCGCCATATAAGGAGCAGCTTTGCCGTACATCTTGGTAAAATACTCATCCATGACAGCCTTGACATCAGTATTGTTGTTCCAGGCAACACGGCTGTAAATGTAGTAGTTCATGGCACTGAAAAGGTAAACATCGGTTTCGGCTTCCATATAAGCACCGAAAATATGGGGGGCGCACTCTTTATAGAATCTGCCTACGGCGCGAGGTGCGTAGTTTGGAATACCCGGCTCAATATAAAGTTTGTGGGGGTAGGTCCAGAGCCATGTTTTACCGTTGATCTTTTCAGACCACGCTTTAAGTATGGACAAATCCTTCTGGTGGGCTCGGGGATTGAGGTCGTTCCAAGGTCCCCGCAGAGCCAGCATGATCAGAAGATTATCAGGGATTTCAAAGGGAGGGATCTCGCGGTAATTGGCGTAAGCCATAGTGGTGAGAGAACCTTTGATGTTGCGCTTTTTGACCTCATTGGCAATATCAACAAAAAACTTCCATATAAAATCACTGCCGGCTTTGGGACCTTTGTCAAAGTGAGGCTTGCACTTTGCGCACTGACAGGGGTGGCAGCAGTCGTTGGGCATGATATTAAAATAGGGCATATCAGGATAGCGGGACCAGGACCAGTGGGTCAATCCGCGGCTTTTGGCGCCTTTTTTGTTGAGGAATGCATCGGCGTCATCAATAATGACCTTTTTGATATCACTTGAAAAACAGATGTGTCCATATCTGCTGCTGGGGCGGGCCGCTTTGGTGTCAAAGTGGCGCAATCCGTTGGCTTGAAGGGCAAAGTATTCGGGATTGCTCCTTGCAAAGCGCTGAATGAATTGCAGCAGAGCCAGTCCATGGCAGTTGGGGATAATGATGGTGCTCAGACGGAGTCTCTGAAAGTTGAGACTCCGGGTATTGGCAGGCAGATTCTTGAAAGCGGCTTCATTTCCGCAGGAAATATTGCGCTGAAGAAAATCCGGGCGCTCATAAATATGGATAGTGGGGAGCGCCCAATCTTTCATTTTCGGAATGACGGTCCCCATTTCTCCCGGGAAATAGAACCTGACTCCGGCAAAACGCTCCAGAAAGTCATAGGTCCCGAAAAGGGAACCGCGGCGGGACATATATCCGTAGCCCTGAACATTTTTCAGAGGATCTCCTTTGTCATCCTGCCCAACAATAAGAATATTATTGCCAATGGTCCAGATCGCATAACCGTCACGGTCAAATTTTGTCACATCAATACCGTGTGTTGCGGCAAGTTTTGCATCACCGATAATAATAGCAGGAACTTTTCCGGAAGGTTTGGAGCGTGGGGTGATCTTAACGCCGAATGCTTTGCTCAAAACCGCCGCCGCCTCATTTGCCGCATATCTGGGGACAGCTCCGGGGGCATAGACGATCTCAAAGTTGACTTTGCCGTTTCTCGCCATCATCATGGCAATATTCCGGGCAATTTGGACTTTTCTGGGCATCTTTGCATCATAGATACGGGGAGTTGCGCCGTTCAGAGCAAAAAGAGCTGCTGAAAAAGCCAGCAAGGTACATAAAAGTTTGTTTTTCATGTTTTTCTCTTGAAAATTTGTTATTATCAGAATTTTCCCCAGGTTCTGTCTTTGGGGAAAATGTACTTTCTTGTTCTGTCGCCGCCGCCTGCCAGCTGAACTCTTGTCAAATAGCCCACATGTCCGTCCGCAAAAGCTGTGTTTGCACGACTTGAATGGCGGAATTGGAAAGAATATTCACGATTTCCAGTTGCCATAGGCCATGAAGTACCGGAAATAGCACAATATCCGCCTTTGGGATTGAGAATGTTATCACCCGCAGATTTCTTCAGTACAGAACCGTCACTGTCAATGAATTTGAAAGAGGGAGCTGCAAATTGAGAAAATTTCTTGACGGCGTTGGCGTCCGCATTATTGTGGGCAATGTAATAGTTGTTCCCGTAAGACATCAACGGCGCTTCCCCTCCGGCAGCGAGATGCTCTTCTGCACCGGGGCAGGAAAGGGGGGCCGTGAGTTTTAATGTTTTGTTTTCAATCAGCCCTCGGGGGACCCCTTTTGAGTTATAAAGGCAAAGCTGCGGCTGAATGTAGAGCGCAAGACCGAAAATCCACCCCCGGGCAGTACCGCCCACGGAGGGAGGTACATAGCCGCCGAAATCGGTGCAGTACATCTGAAATGCATTGCCCATACCTTTCAGATTGTTGACACATGTGCTTGATTTTGCGCGGTTTCGCGCTTGTTGCAGAGCAGGGAGCAACATCGCCGCAAGGATTGCAATAATAGCAATAACAACCAACAGTTCAATCAGCGTAAAACTTTTTTTCATCATGCACCTTTGGGGTTAAAAGCCTTTTTTGTCTGCGGAGCTTAAAGAAGTTCCTCATCCCTGACGACCCGGGGCGGGGCTGCTTCTGCGTCTTCAAAAGCAACATGGCCTTTTTCAATGACCCAGCGAACCAGCGAGGGAATGGGCAATGTAGTGACAACAGCCAGAATGATGATCGTATTGAAGAACTGTATATCAAGTATTCCCAAATCCTTACCGATGGCAGCTGCGGCAAGAGTGGCTGAAAGCTGGGGAACGGTCATCAAACCGGCACTGATTGCCGCCGGATTATTGAATCCGGAACACCTCATGGCGACGAATCCGGAGAGCATCTTGCTGACAATCAAACCGGAGACAGTAAGCAAGATGATCATAACATTACCGCTCTGAGAGAATGCGGCAAAGTCAGTTTTCATGCCGATGGAAACAAAGAGGAACGGAATCAGAAATCCGTATCCTATACTTTCAAAACGGCGGAACACCACCATATCCTGATCCTGAACGATCTTGGAAAGACCGAGACCGGCAATGAATGCTCCGACAACAAGGTTGATGCCGAGCAATTCGCCGATAAGAACTGTTGCAAGGATCACAAGGAGCAGCAGGGTGATAAGCATATCTTCACCGGGATTGAAGATTTTCCGCAGCCACTTGCCGATGTAACTTACAGCAAAGATGGCAACTGCCAGATAAACCAGCACGATAAGGAGGAACACCGGAGTAAAACTGTTTCCGAGCAGAGAGGTGTCCATTCTGTCAAAGATGGAAAGGGTCCCCTTGACCACCATGTGGGCCTGTGAGTTCCACTGACGGTGCAGCTGCACACTGACCGCCAGCAGAATGATACTTGCAACGTCTGTGATCACCGTTGAAATCAGAACTGCCGCTCCGAAACGGGTTTTGGAAAGTTTCAGCTCGCGGATGACCGGGAAGACGATACCTACTGAGTGAGACGCAAAAAGTGACGCATAGAGCAGCTTGCCGGGAAGATCATCCGGTTTGAAGTACCAGTAGACCCAATATCCTGTTATTGCAGGGATCAGAAAGGTCAGTATACTCAGAAGAATGACCGGTTTCTTTGCCGATTTTATCAGTTTGAAATCTGCCTCCATGCCTGCCAGTGCCATGAGAAACATCAATCCCAGAGCGCCCAGTGAGTTGACAAGGCTGTTGAAGTGACTGACGGTTTCGGCAGGAGGCGTCCCCAGAAATTTCAAAGGTTCAGAAAGAGTGCTTACAAGATTCAACCCCGTCGGACCGATAATCATTCCCGCTACCAGAAGAGAAATCACCGTAGGAATCTTGAAACGGCGCAGCAAAAATGGAACAATACTCATCATCGCGGTAAAGGCGATAAATAAGATCAAAAAGGCACTGTCATTCATTTTTCACTCTTCCTTCGAGGGCAATACCGGTAAATCTGTAAACAAAGAGACCGGAGGTGCAACTGTTCTATGATTGCGGCTTTCTGCCCCAAAAAGCCGCTTTTTATTACTATAACACTCTTTTTTGAAAATTTCAAATATTCTATGGAATCAAAAACTTATTTTTTCTTCTGTGACGGAGGCTCCGGACTTTTGAGAACCGGTTCCGGTTTTGAACGCTTGACACTGTCACTTTTGGGAACCGGCCCGATAATGGCTTTGGGTTTCTGTTTTGAAACAGAGATTTTGTCAAGTCCGCGGCGCTTCAGATAATCTTTGCTCCTGAGTCCCAGAAGAGCGAAAATGATCCTTTCCCGTCCGGTAATGATGGTGACTTCACAGCCCGAGCCGAAACGGAGGGGCTGTTTTTCATCAGTCAGCAGGATCTTGACGGGATAATAGTTCATGCCATCTTTTTCAATGGGGAGCTGATAGACAACATCCACTTTTCCGGTGAAGTAGCCATAGTCAAGATAGTTGTACTGCTTCGCATAGATACGGACTTTTTGACCGGGTTCAACCTTGAAAACCTGTTTTTCGCTGATGAGTCCGACGATTTTTTTGCGCTGATTGGCGGCAAAACGGATGACGGTATCACCTTTGGCATAGTAACCGCCGGGCCGGGGAGGGGCGTCGGTAATGATACCGGCATCGGGAGCTCTGAGGATGTAGTCCTCAAGGTGGCGCTCTGCCATGGCAAGCTCATCCCGCTGGCCTTTGAGTTTGTGGCGGAGCAAGCGCAGCTCTTCTTCAGCCTGATCAATGATTTGTTTTGCCATGCCGTCCTGAAGTTTTTTCCAGTCCTCTTCAAGACGGGCCACAGCCATGCGGCTGGTCAGGTGGTCCAGTTCTATCTTGAGGAACTCTCTGCGGGTGACAACCTTTTGTTCATAGAGTTTGCGGTAAACCTCAAGTTCAGTGGTCGCCTTGGAAAGCCGCTCCCGTGCCTCAGTGAGCTGATTGCGGGTATGGCGGTAATAGGCGGGCAGGGGATCTTTCAAAAGCAGCTCAAGAGCCTTTTCTTTGACCGATATATTCAGTTCAAGTTCTTTAACTGCATTTTTCAACCTGAGTATTTCATCGTGCTGGTTGCGGGTGTCAAACTCAAGAAGCGCTTCTCCGGGAGTCACCTCTTCACCCTCATGCCGGTACACTTTGGTAACTTTGGCACTCACGAGAGTCTTGAGCTGATATTCCCGGATACCCTCAACGATACCGATACCTGTGACTTCATCATCCATGGAGCCGAAGATCATGACTCCGAGCATGATCAGGACCAATGCCACAATGGTGAGAATAATGCGCTGGAACACCTTGAGCTGTTCACGCATACGGATTCTGTTCTGCTGATGCATGGTTCTGTTACCTCCTTATGCCTGAACAGCCATCTTGCGCTGTGTTTGATAGAGATCACGATAGATACCCGGCTGAGCCATCAGCTCATCATGGGTTCCCTGCTGGACGATTTTTCCGGTCTCAAGCACCACGATGGTGTCAGCGTTGCGGACCGTTGAAAGACGGTGGGCGATAATAATGGTTGTTTTTCCTTCCATCAGACGGTCAAGAGCCTCCTGAACCAAGTATTCAGAAACGGTGTCAAGAGCACTGGTCGCCTCATCCAGAATAAGAATCGAGGGGTTCTTGAGAATGGCACGGGCAATAGCAAGACGCTGTTTCTGTCCGCCTGAAAGGGAGGCACCGTTTTCGCCGATGATCGTATCATAACCGTCAGGCAGCTGAGTAATGAACTCCTCAACGTTTGCCATGCGGGCGGCTTCTTCAATTTCTTCAATTGTGGCTTCAGGTTTTGCATAGCTGATATTGTCTCTGACAGTACCTGAGAAGAGGAACGGCTCCTGAAGCACCACGCCGATATTGCTGCGGTAAGCATCAAGACTCAAACGGCGGATATCCATGTTGTCAACTTTGATGACACCTGAATTAACATCATAGAAACGCAGGAGCAAATTGCTCAAAGTAGACTTTCCAGAACCGCTGGGTCCCACAAGAGCGACCTTCTGACCGGGAGTGACCGTCAGAGAGAAGTCGTTGATAACAGGCGGTTTTTCCTTTGTATAGTAGAAAGAGACATGTTTGAATTCAATATGACCTGTAAGACTTGAGGGATGAAGCGGATTTTCGCACTCTTTGATCTCAGGGATCGTGTTGAGCAGTTTGACAATACGGCTGGCTCCCACCATGCCCTGGGCAAAAGTAACGGACATACCGGAAAGCTGGCTGATAGGACCGAGCATCATTCCGACATAACTGTAAAAGGCAACAAATTCACCGATGGTCACAGTTCCGTTCTGGACAAACATGATTCCGGAACCGATGGTGGCAAGATAGGTAAAGAGTGACAGCATATCGCAGATGGTCCACAACCCCACGTTGTCAACGGTGACGCGCATCTGCATGTCCACAATGGGACGCATATTCTGGAAGAAACTCAAACATTCAGCATGTTCACGGGCAAAGGACTTGACGACTTTGACACCGGTCAGGGTCTCAGAAAGGTTGGCAGAGATCTCTGACATCTTTTCCTGGATCACCATGGAGTCTTTACGGATGACTTTTCTGAAATAATGGAAGTTCAAACAGTGGATCGGCAGTGAGACCAGCACGATGAGAGCCATCTTCCAGTTGATGAACATCAGCAGCATGATGATGAGGAAAAGCTGGAAGAGCTGTTCGCCGAACTGGGTCATGACGTGCATCAGCATATTAAGCAGCGCCACGTCTGAGATCACGTTGGAAATCAGCTTACCGGTACGGTATTCTTCATAAAAGCGCAGAGAAAGGCTCTGAAGATGACGGAACACCTTCTGACGCAGGTCAACGATCAGGCGGATTCCCGTGTATGCCACAAGATAACTTGAAATGTATCTGAGCAGACAGCGGACAAGGTAGATAATGACCATGGATCCGCAAAGGACCCAGAAAAGAACGTAATCAGCATTGGGCAGAACCCGGTCAATGGCGATCTTCAGCATCCAGGGAAGCGTCAAACCGACCATGTTGAAAAGGATCAGAGCCACCACTGCCGACACAAACAGCCATTTATATGGACGCACCAGAGGAAAAATCTTGTTCAAAGGCTGTTTTTCATAATTCTTTGCCAGTGCGTCTTTATCTATTTCTACCTGTTTTCTCATAATAGATCACTCCGTTTTCCGGAAAAAGAAGACCTTTTTCAGAATTTGCTCCACTCCGGTTTTTGAGAGAATATGCTCTGCAATTCAGCTTCTGTGAATTTGGAACTTCTGTCGTAACAGTAAACACCATTTTGTTCCTGTTCAATGTCGGTGAGCTGGGTGTAGCAGAACCCGGCTGCACCGGAATTGACAGTGACGGCGGTCAAATCATACATCCGTTTCAAAGTTTCCTCCCGTGAAGCGGGAGCGGTGCCGTATCCCCAGGAGTCTTTCGCCCAGGGAGTGCGGCCTTCGGGAATATATTTCACGCCGCCGTATTCAGCCACAAAATAGGGCTGCCCCTTATAGGCTTGCAGCTCAATTTCAGGCTCCGCACAGTAAACGGGCTCCTTTGCCAGTTTTTCTGTCAGTACCGCCGGGTCCTGGGCGTAATTGTGAACGCTCCAGATATCGGTTTCAGCGTGAATGTAACCGCTGCTGTCACACACGGGGCGGGTGGGGTCAAGCTGTTTGGTCAGACGGAGGACGTCAGAAAGAATTCTGCGGTGCTCTTCAAGATCCCGGTAGGCTCTTGTTTCATTGAAAGGAGTCCAGCCGATGATGGAGGGGTGATTCATGTCCCGCTCAAGAACTTCGCGCCACTGAGAAAAATAATCGCGGAATGAACGGTAGACATCGCAAGGCTCCGTTGTAAAATGCTGCCAGAATCCCATTCCCCAGTCCGGAAACTCTCCGAAAGTCAGAAATCCTAAACGGTCGGCGTGGTAGTGATAGCGGGGATCAAAAATCTTCTGATGGAGTCTTGCACCGTTGAAACCGGCTTTCTGTGCAAGGAGGATGTCCTGAACCAATGCCTCGTCAGAGGGAGCTGTCCAGAGTCCCTCTTCGTAAAATCCCTGATCCAGCACCATGCGGAGAAAAACAGGTGCATTATTCAAATAAAATCGGCCTTTCTCAATATGGAACTTACGGAGTCCGGCATAAGAGAAGACTTCGTCGCGCTTATTCCCGCAACTGTCAATAAGCTCGTATTTTACTTTATAAAGATAAGGAGTTCCGGGAGCCCACAGTTCAGGGGAGTCAAGTTCTATTGTTACAGTTGCCCCGGGGCAAACGGCACGCTCAGCGGCATACAGTTCCGCGCCATTTGCATCAGAGAGAGTCACCTTGAATTTGCTCCCTTTCATCATGCTCCGGAACTCAGGCGTAAAATGGAACGCGCCATTATCCATATCAGGAACGATGCGGCAGCGGGTCAGGCTCAATTCATCGCAGCACTCAAGATAAACGGAACTCCAGATACCTGTTGTACGGGTGTAGGAGTACCACTTTGAACCATACCAGGGGGCCTGTTTGCCGTAGGCCTGATTGTGACTGCGCTGTTCATCATGTACCTCAAGGACAAGATCGTTCTTTTTTCCGGCTTCGGCAAAAGAGGTGATATCCACTGTAAAAGGGGAGGCGCCGCCGGTATGGGAACCTGCCTTTTTTCCATTGATAAAGATATTGCACCGGTAATCCACTCCGCCGAAGTGAAGCAGCAGGACTTTACCTGCCCACTTTTCAGGAATGTCAATGACGCGGTGATACCACATACATTCAATAAAGTCCGTGTTGCCGATGCCAGAAAGTTTACTTTCCGGGCAATAAGGCACATTGATGGCAGTCTCAAAACCGCGGGATTGTTCCCATTGACGCTCAGCACCGCTCTTGCCGGGATCAAAACGGCAGCTCCAATTCCCGTTGAGTAAGAGGAATGTTTCGCGGGCAAACTGCGGATTGGGGTGAAGACAGTTCATTTCGAGGCGTTCTTTCCTGTTTTTTTGAGGATTTTTGAATATTTTATATACACTTTTCTTACTATACTTCAACTCAGAAGTAAAGTAAAGTTCAAAATAAGAAAAATTAATGCTTTTTTGCTTTTTCCTCAGAAAATATCTCCTGTTTCAAATCAAGGCACATCCGGAGTTGCGTTCCGGCGTGAAAAATAGTCCGCACAAACTTTTTTGAACTTGTTGGGGAAATCCACTGCAAAAGATCTGACTCCCAGATCAAGAATGGCAAAAAGGTCTTCCCGCTCAAATTTCCAGGGCAGGACTTGCAGCAGGACATTTTCATTCCGGGTCTCAGCCAGTGCCTGAGAGACAAACTCCGGATCAAGCGCATAGCGCCACTTCTCTCCGGGAGCATCGTTCAGGTGGAGCTGAACCTCTGTGATCCCCTGAAACCCCTCTTCCCGGATACGGGTAAACTGCTCCTTGATCTTTTCCGGGGAGCCGCCCAGCCAGTTCTTGGTTCTGGCTTCCGGGGCAAACTTTTTGAATTCCCGCAAAAGTTCCGGATGGCAGCAGGCAAAAGTGATTTGACTTGCAACACCGTACCGGTTGATCATTTCTGCAAGAGCACTGATGCTGACGCGTTTGTAATCGATGACCATGTGTCTTTCAGGATGACGCTGAAGAATGGAAAAAAGTTGTTCCAGAGATACGACATGCTGATCCGGGAAATCCGGCCAGCCGACATCTACGCTCCGGAGTTCTGCCCATGAAATATCTGAAACATTGCGTCCTTTCAAATTTTCGGGCAGCTGCGGACAGATCCTGTCAAGAGTGGGATCATGAAGAGAAACCATAACTCCGTCAGAAGTCATATTGACATCTGCTTCGGGGCGTCCGCCCAATTCCCATCCGTATTCAAAGGCTGCAAGGCAGCTTTCCGGCAGTTCATATCCGCCGGCGCCAGCTCTGTGTGCTTCCCAGAGAATAATCTTGTCTTCCATATACATTACCTCTCTTTATCTGTTGCGGGAAACGAATAACGTTTTCCGGAGTTCCTGTAATTCCTGCTCAAGAAGTTTATCCGCTTCGGAGCCCGGACCATGTCCCACATCTCTGATTTTCATGATCCGGTACTTTTCAGGGATAGAATTGGCAATGGCAAATTGTCCCGGAGGTGGAACCACCGGATCGCTCAAGGCAGGGATGATCAATGTCGGCACACTGATAAAACGTGCCGCTGCCGCCGCATTGCAAAAATCTATGATGCGCATACCGCTTTCATCTGCCAACGCTTTCCGGCGTCTGTTTTCTCCGGGGGAGTCAGGCGCGCAAGGGTAATTCAGCACGATCCTGCCGCCCAGTGTCGGAACAGTCAGCTCTCCGTAATGGATCCTGTCATCCCAGGGGATACACATGGCCCCCATAGCGCCGCCGAGACTACTTCCGCTGCAGAGAATATTGTCTGCGGTATCCGGAAACATATCGATCATAATGGTCAAAGCGATCCAGAGGTCGCGGACACCGCCTGTGATTACATAGTTTTCTGGAGCCTCAAAACCGTATCCTGCATGAGCGCCCAGCTGCCAGGGGATCTCTTTGCATTGAGAAAGTCCCAGCCCCCGGACGCAGGGCATTACGACAGTCCGCCCGGGACTTGAAGTTGTCGGCGGCACTGCCGGATTGCCATAACCATGAGCCAGGAGCGTTCCCCCGGTGGAAACAGCAGGACGCGCAAGCCACATGCCGATGGAAAATCCGTCAATTGAAGTGAAACGGAGTTTGTAAATGCGGCAATCTTTTTCAGGAGACCAGAGTTCCCCCTCAACCGTGTAGTTTGTTTTCCATGCTCTTGCGGAGGCATACTGAGACTGCCAGAATTCCTTGAATCCTTCAACCGGCATGTCCCCTTTGATTTGCAGCATTTCCTCTTTTGTATATTTTTTATTTTCAGGCATGAAAATTTCCCCTTGATTTTTTGTTTGGGGAATAATTTAATACAACATGATTGTTTTTTCAATATCCGATTTTGAAATTCCTTTTAATTTATTTCCTTTTGCTTGTATTTGCGGAAGAAAGTGGTGCTTTTTATTAAAATTGCAGGTTGAAAAAAAGTTCTTATGTGCTATATTACACCGCTCCTGTGTTATCCGGAGTTCAGGAAATTTGAAATTTAACGGAGGTTTTCTATGGTCAAAGTCGCCTGCTGCTGGGATGATGGTGTTGTCAATGATATCAGACTTATTGCATTGCTGAGAAAGTACAAGGCTAAAGCCACATTCAATCTCAATCCCGGCGCCATGCCCGAACATACAGCCGTTCCGCGCTGGAAAAAGCTGGATGAAACAGTTTGGAGCTACAATGGTTTTGTCAACGGCAAAGTCGGTCTTGCTGAAATGAAAGAGATCTACGAAGATTTTCAGGTGGCTTCACACGGCTGGCTCCACAAGGGCGGCAGCGTTCCTCCGGAAGATTTTATCAAAGATGCCATGGATGCCCGTAAATATCTTGAAGATGTGTTCCAGAGAGAGTGTCTCGGGTACGCATGGCCCTGCGGCGATTACACCCCTCAGGCGGCAAAACTGCTGAAGGATGCGGGATTCCTTTATGCCAGAACGACCCGATACACTGAAGATGTGGGCGCAACTGATGCCCCCATGCAG
>JAGBWB010000233.1 GCA_017629975.1 Lentisphaeria bacterium | reverse complement strand
TTAACAATATGGAGCTGTAAAGCTCACAAAAACAGGAATTTACCATGCCGACTATTAACCAGCTGGTGCGTTTCGGACGCGAAGAAAAAGAAAAGAAGAGCAAGTCCAAGGCTCTGAGTGCATGCCCTCAGCGTCGTGGCGTTTGTCTCCAGGTTACCACCCGTACCCCCAAAAAGCCGAACTCGGCTTTGCGTAAAATCGCCCGTGTGCGTCTGACCAACGGTCAGGAAGTTACCGCATACATCGGCGGTGAGGGTCACAACCTTCAGGAACACTCCGTGGTCCTCGTGAAGGGCGGTCGTGTCCGCGACCTTCCCGGTGTCCGTTATCACATCGTGCGCGGCGCGCTTGACAGCCTTGGCGTTGACAAACGCAACCAGGGCCGTTCCAAGTATGGTGCCAAACGTCCCAAACCCGGTGCCGAAACTGCTAAGAAGAAGAAATAAGTCATAAGGAGCTAAGGATAAAATGAGAAGACGTAAAGCTGAAAAACGGGAGCAGCTCCCCGACGTGAAATTCAACAGCCCCCTTATCGGCCGGCTGATCAACACCATTCTCTGCCGTGGCAAAAAGTCCACCGCCCAGCGCATCGTTTACGGCGCTCTTGAACTGATCCAGGCCAAGAAGCCCGAAGTGCCCGCCATCGACGTGTTCCTTCAGGCTCTTGAGAATGTCAAGCCCACTCTTGAAGTCAAAAGCCGCCGCGTCGGCGGTGCCACCTATCAGGTGCCCATCGAAGTCGAACCCGAGCGTCAGGTTGCTCTCGCCATGCGCTGGATCACCACCTATTCCCGCGGCCGCAAAGGCAAATCCATGACCGAAGCTCTCGCCGGCGAACTGCTGGATGCCTATGACAACACCGGTTCTTCCGTCAAGAAGAAGGAAGATACCTTCAAGATGGCTCAGGCTAACAAGGCCTTTGCTCACTATCGCTGGTAATATTGAACCACTACACCGGAAACAGTTATTAATATGAGTACTGCTGATAAAAATTTTCATGAGTCACCCCACCGCAAAGTTGCGCTGAAAGACGTGCGTAACATCGGTATCATGGCTCACATTGACGCCGGTAAGACCACTCTTACCGAGCGTATCCTTTTCTATACCGGCGTGAACTACAAAGTCGGTGATACCCACGAAGGTACCGCAACCACCGACTGGATGGAGCAAGAGCGCGAGCGCGGAATCACCATTACCTCCGCTGCTACCACCTGTACCTGGAAGAACCGCAAGATCAACATCATCGATACTCCCGGACACGTGGACTTCACCGCTGAGGTGGAGCGTTCTCTGCGCGTTCTGGACGGTGCCGTCGCCGTTTTCTGCGCCGTCGGTAAAGTCCAGCCCCAGTCCGAAACCGTGTGGCGTCAGGCCAAGAAATACAATGTGCCCATCGTTGCTCTTGTGAACAAGATGGACCGTACCGGTGCCGACTTTGATGGCGTGGTCAACGAGATCCGCACCAAGCTGGGTGCTGTTCCCGTCCGCGTGGCTCTCCCCATCGGTAAAGAAGCTGACTTCCAGGGTGTTGTTGACGTTCTCCGCGGCAAGGCTCTCTACTTTGATCCCAAAGACAAAGGTGTGACCATCCGTGAAGAAGAACTCACCGGCGAACTTGCTGAACAGCGTGAAGAAGCCTTCATGGAACTTTACGAAGCTGTTGCCGGATGCGATGACGAAATGATGGAGCTCTTCCTTGAAGAAAAGACTCCCGATATCGAAGCTCTCCGCGCTGCTCTGCGTAAGGCCACTGTTGCCGCTCAGGTCGTTCCTGTGGCTTGTGCCTCCGCTTTCAAATGCTGCGGCGTCCAGATGATCCTTGACGTGATCGTTGATTACCTCCCCAGCCCCATTGATACCTGGGAAATCACCGGTTCCGATCCCTCCACCGGCGAAGAGATGACCCGCCACGTCGGCGATATGCAGCCCTTCTCCGCTCTGGTCTTCAAGATCATGACCGACCCCTATGTGGGTAAGCTCTACTACTTCCGGATCTACTCCGGTGTGGCTGCACAGGGTATGTCTGTGCTGAACCCCCGCACCGGCAAACGCGAGCGTCTTGGCCGTATTCTCCAGATGCACGCCAATAAGCAGATTGAGCACGAAGAGATGT
The DNA here is from genome assembly GCA_017629975.1 of Lentisphaeria bacterium. Classification (GTDB taxonomy): domain Bacteria; phylum Verrucomicrobiota; class Lentisphaeria; order Victivallales; family Victivallaceae; genus UBA1784. The sequence goes on along the minus strand of JAGBWB010000233.1, from coordinate 905 downwards.
TCTCCGGCGATATCGCTGCTGTGGGCGGTCTGAAGAACGTGACCACCGGTGATACCCTCTGCCTTGCTGAGGAACCCATCGTTCTGGAATCCATGAGCTTCCCCGAACCCGTTATCTCTATCGCTGTTGAGCCCAAATCCTCCGGCGACCGTGACAAACTGGACAAAGGTCTTATCGCTCTTGCCGAAGAAGACCCCACCTTCCAGGTCCATGGCGACGAAGAAACCGGACAGACCGTTATCTCCGGTATGGGTGAGCTGCACCTTGACATCATCATCGACCGTCTCCGCCGCGAGTTCAATGTGGAAGCCAACACCGGCGCCCCCCAGGTGGCCTACCGTGAAGCTCTCTGCACCACCGGTCATGCCGATACCAAATTCGTCCGTCAGTCCGGCGGTCATGGTCAGTATGGTCACTGCATCATTGACATCATCCCCCAGGAACGCGGATTCGGTATTGAAGTTGAAAGCCAGGTTACCGGCGGTAATATTCCCAAGGAATTTATCAAACCTATTGAAAACGGTATCCGTGAGGCCGCCGCAGCAGGTGTTGCTGCCGGATTCCCCGTGATCGACTTCAAGGCCATCATCATTGACGGTTCCTACCACCCCGTTGACTCCTCTGAAATGGCGTTTAAGATCGCCGGTTCCATGGCATTCAAAGAAGCCGCCCGCAAGGCCGGTGTTGAAATGCTTGAGCCTATCATGAAGGTTGAAGTTACCACTCCTGAAGAACACATGGGCGACCTTATCGGTGATATCACCAGCCGCCGCGGTGCCATCCAGGAGATCACCTCCTCCGGCAACAATGAGTCCCGGATCTCTGCCAACGTGCCTCTGGCCGAACTTTTCGGTTATGCCACCACGATCCGTTCACTCTCACGTGGTCGCGCCACCTACTCCATG
>JAGBWB010000232.1 GCA_017629975.1 Lentisphaeria bacterium | reverse complement strand
TTTGACAACACCTGGGGTTACAGATAAAAGCTCCGGAAATACTCCATTTTTACAGAAAGAAAAACGCTTATGCCTTTCAAACACCTTTTGCTTCTTGCCTCTCTGGCATGTGCAGCTGCTGTAAGCGCCGACGGATATAAATTCTTCCGTGATCCCCAATCCCCCCGGAAGATCTCTGTTGACAACACCAAAAAAATCACCATGTTCAAAAACGGCAAGGTCAACTTTGAGATCGTCCAGGGGAAAACTGCTGTTGCCCGCTACGCGGCAAAGGAGCTTGCTTATCAGCTTTCCCGGGTCCTCGGCGTGAAATTGCAGATCCTGAACAAGGCTTCAGGGAAATGCCCAGCCATTATTGTGGGTGATGCCGCTCTTGCAAAAAAATACGGCATGGAGCCTGCCAAACTTGACCGCGACGGATTTTTCATCCGCACCGTGGGAAATAACATCATCATCATCGGCGATGACGCCCCCAATGCCAACCCTGTGCGCCACGGATTTTTCAAACGCGCCACACTCTTTGCTGTTTATGACTTTCTGGAGCGTTTCGCAGGAGTCCGCTATTACTTCCCCGGCGATATGGGAACTGTCGCCCCCCGGTTGGAAGAGTGGCAGCTCCCCGCCATTGACATCATTGAGCGTCCTGACAGTCAATACCGCCAGATCTACGCCGTTTACAGCGGTCCTGCTGAAAAGCGCGCCGGATATCTTTACTCCGGATTCAAGGAGTCCGACCACTACCGCGACCGGGAGTACCAGCTGCGGCTCCTGACCCACAACATGCACAGCACCCACGGCCTCGCCCACATCGGCTTGAAAGAGCGTTTCGGGAAAAGCCATCCTGAATTTTTTGCTCTTCACCATGACGGCAAACGCTACAACGGCACCGATGCCCTCAGAGGCTCCGGGAGCGACTACTACGGTCACATCTGTTTCAGCAGTCAGGGACTCAAAGATGAGATCGTCAAAGACGGTATTGCTCTTCTGAGCGGCAAAAGTGCAAAATCCCGGGGAGCCGTCCGGCCCAACGGCACCCCTTATACCACCATGGCGCCCCATCAGCGGCCTTTCTTCTGCATCATGCCCAACGACAGCATGGCGCCCTGCTACTGCAAGGGATGTGCCCCCCATTTCACCTCATATATAAAGGGGAAACCGGATCAGAAATGCAGCGATTTCGTCTGGAACTGGATGATCGACGTTGCCGAAAAGATCCAGGAGTCCGGCGTTTCCGGTTATGTGACCACCATGTGTTACAATCCCTATCATCTGATGCCTCCCCGTCAGCTGCCCTCCAATGTCATAGTCCGTCTGGCGCTGCCCGGTCCCTGGATCAAAAAGGAACGCATGGCATCTGACATGGCGAATCTGAAAGCATGGCGCGACAAATCCAACGGACGCATCTGTCTGTGGATCTATATGATCAATGCGGGAACCCGCAACCACTCCGAGATCCCCCACATGACTCCCGCCGCCGCCGGCGCCTATATGAAAGCCACTGCCAAAAACTCCTTCGGTGTCTTCATGGAGTGCGAAAATGACAACTATCTTTCCGGATATCTCAATTACTATGTGGTCTCCAGAGTGACATGGGATCAGAAGACCGATGTGCAGAAACTTCTTGATGAACATGACCATCTCATGTTCGGCCCTGCGGCAAAAACCATGAAACAAATCCGGGAACGCTGGGAAAAGACCTGGCTGGAAAAAATCGTGGGCAATGTGATCGACACCCCCCTGGGCCCTGTCAATGCCCGTCTTTCCAAAACCGAACTCTGGGAGCGGGTCTACAATCCCAAAGAGCTGAAGTTCATCTCTTCACTCTTTGACAAGGCTGAAAAAGAGTGCGCCTTGGCCCCTGAAGCTCTCAAGCGGGTGAAATTCATCCGTCAGGAGATCTGGCAGCACACCCTTGACGGCGCCGCAGCTTTCTGGAAACAGTTTGATGACCGTGAGTCCTGGCAAGCATTCATGCCCCCTGTCAAAGGTAAGATCACCCTTGACGGAAAACTCAACGAATCCGACTGGGTCAAGGCGCCTGCCGTCTGGATGCTTTCCCGGAACCTCGGAAAAGACAAGTCCGGCAGAGTTGAAGTCCAGACCAAAGTGAAAATGCTCCACGACAGAGAGAACTTCTATTTCGGTTTTGAATGCGAAGAACCCCACACCGCCCTTATGAACCACATGGACCGGAAATTTGATGACGGCAGAATGTGGATGGACAACCTTGTGGAACTCTTCCTTGCCCCCGGAAGAAAAGGGAACAAACTCTATCAGTTCATGGTGACTTCAAACAACAGCCGCGCCGATCTGCGGAACTTCTCAGGCAAAACCAATTACACCTGGAACAGCGGTTTCAAAAGTGCCGTTTCTGTGACTCCCGGCAAAGCGTGGTACGCTGAGATCATGATCCCCCGCAAATCCATGCCCGACATCAAAGGAAACCGTATTGCAGGCAATGTGACCCGCGGACGGATCCTGACTGATGCCAAACTTCATACGGCAGTCCCCTACTACACCTGGAGTTCCTTCGGTCTCCAGACACCGGAAAACTGCGGCATCATCCGTCTGGAAGAGCCTGAAAACCGCTCCATCGTCAAAGACGGCGGTTTTGCCATCCCCATGCGCTGGATCAAAGGGAAATACAACTCCCCCTGGTACGGTGCCAGAGGGGTGAAAGTCCCCTTTACCACGGAACAGTTCCGCACCAACGGAAGATCCGTGATTCTGGACAAAGTTTCCCACACGCTCATGCAGTACATCCCTGAGGTCAAACCCTCAACAAAATACCGTCTGAGTTTCTATGTAAAGATGGAAAATGTGAAACCTCTCAACGCCAGCGGCGGTTTTTCCATGCGTCTGGGATTCACAAGTCATCAGAGCATCCGTCCTTTCAACCGGGCGCTCACCGGCAACGCCAACTGGCGGCGTTATGTCTTTGATGTGACCACCCCGAAAAATACAGGCGACAATAAACGTGCCGCCATCTGTTTCTACTTCAGAAATGCCTCAGGCCGGGTCCTCATTGATGAAGTCTCTCTTGTGGAACTCAAATAAGTTATCTTAAAAGAAGATAAAAAAACGCACTGTCTCAACTCTGAATGAGTAAAAGACAGTGCGCCGTTTTTTAACAGGGGAAAGACTCAGACCGCCTGTTCTCCATTGACAAAGACCATGCAGACTTTGGTGGAGCTTTCAAGGATACATCCGTCGCAGACCACAAGATCGGCATCCTTGCCCACTTCAATGGAGCCGACCCGGTCATCAATACCCAGGTGACGGGCGGGATTGATGGTGATCGCCTGCAAGGCGGCAAAGGGATCCATGCCCGCTTTGACCGCAAGTCCGGCACAGAGTGCCAGATGCTCCTGGGGGATCACATTGGAGTCGGTGATAATGGAAACCTGACAGCCTGCACGGTGCAGGATCCCGGGGGTGGCGTAGCTCTTTTTACGCATTTCAGGCTTGCCGGAGTGGGTCAGAGAGGGACCGACCGCAAGGGGGAATCCCTCTTTGGCGAGGTGGTCGGCAATAAGGTGTCCCTCAGTGCAGTGTTCAAGCGTCAGCTTCACGTTGAACTCTCTGGCAATGCGGATCGCCGTAAAAAGATCGTTTGCCTGATGTGCATGAGCCTTGAGAGGGATCTCACGGCGCATAACAGGCAGCAGAGCGTGAAGTTTGAAGTTGAAATCAGGCTTCTTGCAGGAAGTGTCCTTTTCTGCGGCATCAAGTTTTTCCATGTACTCTTTTGCCTTGGCAAGGGTATCCCGCAGCTTGGCGGCAGTGGTCATACGGCTGGTGATGAACTTGTTCTGATAGAGATTTTTGGGGTTTTCACCGAAAGCGCACTTCATAGCGGCCTTTTCTTTGACGATCATATCATCCACCCGCACGCCGTGGGTCTTGACGGCGATAAAGTTTCCCCCCAGCACATTGGAACTTCCGGGGCCGGTTCCCACACAGGTGACGCCCCCTTCAAGGGCAAAACGGACCGTTTCATCAAAGGGATTGAAAGCGTCTATGGGGTTGAGTTCCGGAGTGATGCAGTCATTTTTTTCGTTGTAGTCAGCGCCGTCGTAGCGGTTGCCCCATCCGGCAAGTCCCAGATGACAGTGGGCCTCAACCAGTCCGGGAACGATCTTCATTCCGGAAACATCGATTTTTTCTCCGCCGGAGTAACTCCCGATCTCAGCGATTTTCCCGTCTTTGATTTTAATATCCACCCGGCGGGGTTCGGGAGTGATGCCGTCAAAGACGGTTCCGTTGACAAGCCAGAATTCCATGGTCGTATTTCCTTATTGCTTTGTTCAAAGGCCCAGCTGGGATTTGAGCTGATCTTTAGTCATATAGCCGATAAGCTGTTTTTCCAGCTTGCCGTTGCGGTAAAAGAAGAGAGCAGGAATGGAGTTCACTCCGAGAGCGGCTGCGAGCTGCACATTTTCCTGATCCTCAACGCTGATCTTGCCGATGATGAGATCGGGGCATTCTGCGGCAAGTTTTTCCAATTCGGGGGTCAGCTTCTGACAGGGACCGCACCATGTTGCCCAGAAGTCGATAAGAACCGCCTTTTCGCTCTGGGTGGTGAGTTTCTCAAAAGAATCTTTGTTCAGGTGAAGTACTTCCATTTTCATTTCTCCTTGAAGTAAAGTTTACAATGACAGAAACCGGTGAAGTCAGGATCGGCAAGCTGATCGCGGAACTCCTGGCAGATGCACAAGTTTTCCGGCGTATGCTGAATACGGCAGGGACAGTAACCGCCGTTTTTT
>JAGBWB010000231.1 GCA_017629975.1 Lentisphaeria bacterium | reverse complement strand
TGCTCCTGTGATCTTTAAAGCAATGCCCCAGGCGGGCGGTATGCTGCGTTACGGTATTCCCGAGTACCGCCTGCCCAAGGCGACCCTTGACAGAGAGCTTGCCCATTTTGAGAAAATGGGGGTTGAATTCCGTTTCAACAGCAAGATCGGTGCCAATGTTGATCTTGAAGATCTTAAAAAAGAGTACGATGCAGTGATCCTTGCTGTGGGATGCTGGTCGGGAAGCTCCATGCGCTGCGAAGGCGAAGAGCTGGCACTTTCCGGAATTGACTTTCTCCGTGAAGTCGTTGAAAGCGGCAATACCCTTGCCAATCCCGGCAGAGTGGCTGTGGTGGGCGGCGGCAACTCCGCCATGGACTGCGTGCGTACAGCAGTCCGTCTGGGGTCAGGCGATGTAAACTGTTTCTACCGCCGTACCGAAAACGAAATGCCCGCGGAAAAACTGGAAATCGAAGAAGCGAAAGAAGAGGGCGTCAAGTTCCACTTCCTCGCCGCTCCTGTGAAGCTGGAAAAGAAAGGTAACTGCCTTGCTCTGACTCTGCGCAAGATGGAACTGGGCGAACCCGATGCCTCCGGCAGACGCAAACCTGTTGAAGTTCCGGGCAGTGACTACACATTGGAATTTGACACCGTTATCGCCGCCATCGGTCAGAAAACAGCCGCTCCTGCCAATGTTCCCACCAACAAATACGGTGATATTCCTCAAATCCCCTGTGAAAAGATCTATGCCGCAGGTGACTGTGTTTCAGGCGCTGCCACTGTCGTTGAGGGTGTTGCCTCAGGTCGTGATGCCGCCAATCTGGTGCTGAAAGATCTCCTCGGGATCCCCGTTCCTCAGGAGCACACAGTGAATGTTTCCCGCGGGAAATGGCAGTCCCTCAAAAAAGAGGATCTCGTTTTCCTGCGCGATGATGTTTCAGAAGCTCCCAGAGAAGAGCTGAAATATATCTCCCTTGAAGAGCGCAAAAACTCCTTCAAAGAGGTGAACTTCACCATGACGCCTGAACAGCTCAAAAAAGAGGGTGACCGCTGTATTGAGTGTTCCTGTACCGATAAGCATGAATGTGCTTTGCGTAAACACGGTGAATGTTACCACTGCAACCCTGAAGCCATTCCGGGCGCGCGCCAGAAGCTGAGTTATGACATCCGTCATCCCCACATCATTCAGGACCGTTCCAAATGTATCAAGTGCGGCATTTGTGTCAAGACCTGTAAAGAGGTGGTGAACCAGACTTTGCTCTCACCCAAACTCAGAGGTTTTGCCACCTGCGTGGGAACAGCCTTTGATCAGGGACTTCCTGCCAGCTGTTCCGAATGCGGCAAGTGCGTTGAAGCCTGCCCCACCGGAGCTCTTGATTGGCGCTGCAAAAAATAAATCCCGGTATTTCCATGGCAGACAAGTACAAGATCCTGATCGTTGACGACGAAGCTCCCACCAGAGAGGCACTTCTGCGTTATCTGCGCAGAAACTTTCAGGTCAAGGGAGCCGCCGACGGCGCTGAGGCCATTGAATACATCAGAAACGAAGAGTTTGATCTGGTGCTTACAGATTTGCGTATGCCCAGAGCTGACGGCATGAGTGTTCTTGAGGCGGTACAGGGCAAAACGCCTCCGCCTCTGTGCATATTGCTCACAGCTTACGGCTCCATAAGTGACGCCGTCAAGGCGGTCAAAGCAGGTGCTTTTGACTTTGTGGCAAAACCCATCAAGCTGGAAAAACTTGATGAAGTCATCTCACAGGCCCTTGCCTCTCGCCCGCCCCGCCAGACTCAGACTCCAGAAAAGGAGAAAGGGGCTCTTTGTCTTTCTGCCGCCATGGGAAAAGTCATGGAACTTGCCGCAACAGTAGCTCCCTCCAAAAGTACAGTGCTCCTCACTGGAGAAAGCGGCACCGGCAAAGAGGTCATGGCGCGCCGCATTCACGACTTGAGCGGAAGAACCGGTCTTTTTGTTCCTGTCCACTGTGCCGCCTTGAATGCGAACTTGCTTGAAAGCGAGCTTTTCGGACACGAAAAAGGCGCCTTTACCGGAGCGGAGTCCCGCCAGCGCGGACGCTTTGAGATCGCTGCCGGAGGGACTGTCTTCCTTGATGAGATAGGCGAAATCGACGCGCAGACCCAGGTCAAACTGCTGCGCGTCATTGAAAGCCGTTCTTTTGAACGTGTGGGCGGCACCGAACAGATCAAAACCGATGCAAGACTCATTGCCGCCACCAATCGTGATCTGCGGAAAATGGTGGCAGAGGGAACTTTCAGAGAGGATCTCTTTTACCGTCTTTCAGTGGTAAATCTTCAGCTCCCCCCCCTGCGGGAACGCAAAGAAGAGATCCCCAGACTTGCAGAGCAGTTTCTCAAAGAGTTTGCCGCCGACAACGAGCGGAACATAAAAGGTTTTTCCTCAGAACTTCTGGAAACTCTTGTCAACGCCCCCTGGCCGGGCAATATCCGGGAACTGCGTAACACTGTTGAATTTATGACGGTGACCTCTGCGTCTGAAGAGTTGGGGATCAACAATCTGCCCCCGGATTTTCAAAAAAGTGCCGGAGTTCAAAGTCAGAGTGATTCTCCTGCCGCCGGGAAACTTTCCCTTGAGGAAAACAACTTTGAACTTATCAAACAGGCTTTGAAACAGTGCAGCGGCAATCGTACCGCTACTGCAAAATTGTTGGGGATCAGCCGCAGAACGCTCCACCGCCGTCTGGCGGAAATGGA
>JAGBWB010000230.1 GCA_017629975.1 Lentisphaeria bacterium | reverse complement strand
ACCGTGACGGAATCCGACGAATGCGACCTTGAACTTTTCCATGATGAATTTCCTCCTTGGGTTGGGATTTTTCAATTACGCTATTAAGATAACTCTCCGCCTTTGAAATGTCAAGTTCAATTTGAGGGATTTTTTCCGAAATTCCAAACTGTGCGGCCTGAAGGGGGAAACTCTTTCAGTGAAACCTGACCGGAAGCTCTTTCATGATCCGTTCTGCCTCGGCATTGGAAGTGCCATTGAAGTCAAAGAGCACAAAGGGCATGGGGCCTTTCCCTGTGAGAGTGACGTTGCAGCCGTAATTGAGGACTCCGACGGAGCATTTGGAGAATTTGGGGTCATAGATCACGCCGCAGGGGCCTTCGCCCCGGTTGGACGCCGGATCAAAATAGGAGTCCGCAAGGAGGATGTAATACTCTTTGGCATCAAGAGCGACCTGGTTTTTCCCCATGGGAAGGCGGCGGCTGGGGGTGAGACCGTAACGCTTTCGCAGATGGAGGCCTTTTTTGTGGCTGCCTGCGTAGCTTGAGGGATAAGCTGTCAGCTGAACCGCCGTCTCTTTGGTGGAGTTGAAGAGAACATAAAGTCTGTCATCATCTTTTTTAAGTTCCATACGGCATTGGGCCGTGTAATCGGGAGCTGTGTAGGTGATGGTGAATCCACCATTTTCCACATCGGTCACCCGGGCGGAACAGCGTTGGGAGGTCAGCTTGCCACTTTTGAAGTTGAAAAATCCGCTGGCACCCCAGTTGGCTTTGGAGGGCTTCACCATGCCGATGACGGGGAACCATTCACCTTTGGCATTCTTTTTACCGAAGAAAAAGAAAACGTAGCGGGTGCGGGAGTTGGTCAGAGTGATGATTTTTCCGAAGTCATCATTTTTGACCGGATACTGTCCGCGGCCCCACCAACTGTAAGGCTGGGCAAGGTAACTTTTTTTGGTTGCAGGGCTGCTGTCGAAGTCAAGCTGGGTGACTGCAACATCAGAGGCGTGGCACACAAGAAGTGCGAAAAATGAAACTAGGATAAAAAATTTCTTCATTTTCAGAGTATGACCTTAGTAATTGAGTTTTTTTCCGTCCATGATGTTCAAGAGGCGGATTTCACATTTCCCTTTGCTGTTCAAACCGAAATTGAACTCAGCTTTGTCGTTTTTATCCAGCACAACAGTGCGGGAGAGACTTTTCAGTTCAACGCCGTCTCTGAACATCTGAACAAACCAGATACCGGAGTCGGAGCCGGAAAGAATTTCCACGACACCATTGCGGCACTTGACTGTGAAACGGGGAGTTTGGAGGGGCTTTTCCGTGGCAATGAGTGTTTTGACATCATGACTGTTGAAGGAAAATTCCACACTGCTGCTCCGGGAAACGGATTTGTGGAGCAATGTATCATAGAGATAATAACTCTTTGTCAGAGGATACACACTTTTTTCGCATCCGGTTCCCTGACGGCGGGTCCCGACGAACATTCTGTATCTGCCTTTGGTGTACTCTGCAATGCTGACATCGCTGCCGCCGGTATGAAGTGCCCTGACACCGGCTTTCTCAAAGAGAGTCCGGAAGGCAGAGAGCAGGGGACGGGCCTGAGCAGGATCATTGAGAATTGAAGGAACACCGTGGAAAAGACCGTTGATGTAAATGACCTTGCCTTTACCTGCGTTACGGCAGAAAAAGGCTCCTCCCAGAGTCCGTTTGACGGGGCCGAGTTCAATTGAGTTGAACCGGGCACCGGGGGTGTTGACAGAGACCGTACCAAGAGCTTTGGCTCCTGGTGCTTCGACTGCGGAGCCCGCAGGGACGAGGCGGACAGGGAGATTGCCGAAGTGGAGCGTTCCGCCGGATGTTCCTTGGGAAAGAGGAACTTTTACTCCCGCAAGCTGAAGCAGGGGATTGTTTTTGCGCAATGTGTAAAATTCGTCATAAATGCCTGCTTGTGCATCCACAACGAGGATCCCTCCGGCAAGGACATATTTTTTAATGTGTTCGACTTGAGCATTGCTCATAAGCTGAAGCAGAGGCAGAACCAGTACCTTTGTGTTTTCAGGTGTGACTTGGGAAATCAGGTTGTCGCCGATGATTTGGGGAGCCGGGAATCCCGCACTGCGGAGCAGGCGAACCCAGCCGGTCAGATTGCCGTTATAGGTACCGCTGTTGATGGCAGAAAAGTTTCCTGTAACTGCGGCAGCAACAAGAGATTCAGGTGAGTAGACCAGCGTAAAGGGGGAGAGAACCCTTTTTCCTGTGGTCATCAGAGGATCGGCTCCGGACTGTTTGATTTCGGAGATCACATCTTTCATGTGGAGCCCCGCTTCATTGAGGGCGTTGTCGCCCCGGCGGAAGAAGTAACAGTCATACCAGTAGGCGGGAGCAAACATGCCGTCGGCAATATCATTCCAGGTTGTGAAGCGGATCTGGGGCAGGGGCATACCGTAACCGTTCCAGTTGCCTGCGGCATATCCGGGCCGGGTGGTGCGGATATAGTCGGGAAGTCCTCCCATTCGGGCGTAAAGGTTGGAAAGAGAGTAGTGATCGAGCATTTTCCGCCAGTCCCAACCGTCATTGATACGGGTGAGTCCCTGACCGGAATGGGCAAGTTTTGCCTGGGGATCGATTTTGCGCAATTCATCAAGAAGGGCCGTCATGCCGTCGTTGAGTGCTTCAAGCATGTAGATCCGGTGGGCCATCCAAGCTGCGAAATGGCCGGTTTTCCGGGCTTCGCTCAAGGTGGGAGGGATGACTTCCTGCCAGGTTTTGAATTTTGTGTTCCAGCTTTGGTTGAGTTTTGCAAGTGTTCCATAATGTTTTTCCATTGCCTTGCGGAATCCTGCCAGACAGTGAGGGGTATGGCAGTAGTCGTGCTGAACATCGTGCCAGCCGAGGGAGTTT
>JAGBWB010000229.1 GCA_017629975.1 Lentisphaeria bacterium | reverse complement strand
GTGGTGGATGACGCCATCGTGGTGGTGGAAAATGTGAGCCGCCTTATGGAAGAGGAGGGGTTGCCTCCCCGTGAAGCCGTATGGAAATCCATGGAAGAGGTGACAGGTCCTGTTATCGCCACCACCGCAGTGCTCCTTGCCATGTTTGTTCCTATCTGTTTTCTTCCCGGTATCACAGGGGTGATCTTCCGTCAGTTCGGTGTGACCATTTCAGTGGCAGTTGCCATTTCAAGTATCAACGCCCTTACCCTGAGTCCTGCTCTCTGCGCCATGCTGCTGAAAAAAGGAAATACAGGCGGAGCGAATTTCATTTTCTTCCGCTGGTTCAACCGCTTTTTTGAGTTTCTGACCGAAAAATACGGTCATGCCGCCAACTTTTTCATCCGCCATTTGACCGCTCTTGCCGTGGTGCTGGCGCTGCTGGTGTGGGGATGCTGGCGTTTTTACGGCGTGCTGCCCTCCGGATTTATTCCCGATGAAGATCAGGGATCGCTTTTTGTGACAGTTCAGCTGCCCGAAGCGGCCTCTTTGAGCCGGACTGCCGCGGTTGCCGACCGTCTTGGCGCTGAGATCCGCAAGATCCCCGGCGTTGAAAATGTGATGAGTGTTCCCGGATTCAGTATCCTTACTGCTTCCCAGGCCTCCAACAACGCTTTTCTCCTTGTGACCCTTGAGAATTGGAGCAAGCGCCTTACGCCCGAACTTTCCCAGAATGCCATCAGAGCCAAACTTCAGAAACTTGCCTTGAAGGAACCCGGCGCACTCATTATGGCATTCGGAACCCCCGCCATCCCCGGCATCGGCAGTACAGGAGGCTTCACCTTTATCATAGAAGACACCACCGGGACCCATCCCGAAAGGCTTCAGTCTGCTGTTGACAAAGTGTGTGCCGCCGCCCGCCGTTCACCTGCCATCGGCGGTGCCGTTTCCACTTTCAAGTCCTCGACACCTCAGGTCTATCTTGAAATTGACCGTGAAAAGGCTATGAAACTGGGGGTGAGCATCAGCGCCATCAACTCAACACTTCAGGCCCTTACGGGCAGTACATATGTCAATGACATAAACAAGTTCGGCAAAGTTTACAAAGTTATGCTCCAGGGGGATTCCGCCTACCGTGAAAATCCTGAGCGGATCCTTGATTTCAGAGTGCAGAACGACAAGGGACAAATGGTCCCTCTTTCAACGCTTGCCAGGATCGAGCGCCGTTTTGCGCCTCAGTATCTGACCCGTTTCAATCTCTATTCCAGCGCCGTCATCAATGGAGCGCCCGCCCCCGGATACAGCTCCGGTGAAGCCATGAAAGCCATGGAAGAGATCGCCCGCGAAAATCTGCCCCCGGGAATGAAGTTTGACTGGGCGGATATGTCTTATCAGGAAAAGGCGGCAGGGGCACCCGTCAGGATCGGGGGGATTGAGATCCCTGTCATGGCGGTCATCATTCTTCTTGCTCTGCTCTTCATGTATCTTTTCCTTGTGGCGCAGTACGAAAGCTGGATGATCCCTGCGGCTGTACTTCTCTCGGTGCCGGTGGCATTTTTCGGTTCACTGATCTTTCTCTGGTTCGGGCATGTGGAAAACAATCTCTACACCCAGGTGGGTTTTATATTGCTTTTCGGAATTGCCTGTAAAACAGCCATTCTGATCGTTGAGTTTGCCAAAGTCCAGCACGAAAACGGAATGAGTATCGGGGATGCGGCTTTGTATGCGGCAAAACTCCGGTTCCGTGCCGTGCTGATGACAGCTTTCTCATTTGTATTGGGTGTTCTGCCCCTTGTCCGCGCCACCGGCGCCGGCGCTGCAAGTCGGGTCTCTCTGGGAACGGCGGTCTTCGGCGGCATGGTCGTTGCCGCCATCCTCGGAACGCTTCTGATTCCTGCTTTCTATGCGGGAGTTCAGAAGATAATTGAGTTCAGCTGCGGCAAAAAGGAGGGGAAATGATCCTGCATATCTGTTGTGCGCCCTGCGGAGGCGGCTGTGTTGAGCGGGTGAAAGAGGAGGGGGGGAGACCTGTCCTTTTTTACTCCAACTCAAATCTCAACTCCCTTGAGGAGTTTGAACGCCGTCTTGCCTGCGTCAGACAGCTTGCAGAATCTCAGCAGATCGAACTGGTCGTTGACCCTTACGATCATGAAAGCTGGCTCAAGGCAGTCCGAGGGTATGAAAATGAACCCGAACAGGGGGAACGGTGCCGTCACTGTTTCCGTTTTTCCCTGACCCGGACGGCTCTTTTTGCCGGGGAAAGAAAGTTTTGCACAACTTTGACCGTAAGCCCCCGCAAGCGGTCAAAGGTGATATTTGAGATCGGGGCACGCTGGGAAAACTTTGTGCCTGAGGACTTTAAGAAACGTGACGGCTACCGGCGCAGCTGTGAAATCGCACGGGAATGCGGGTTTTACCGCCAGAATTATTGCGGCTGTGAGTTCAGCCTGAGAGATAACGGAGGAAATGATGAAAACAATTTATCTTGACAATAACGCAACGACCGCCGTCAGGCCGGAAGTGCTTGAAAAGATGCTCCCTTTTTTCTGTGAACGCTACGGGAATCCTTCCAGCATCCACTCTTTCGGCGGCAGTGTCGCCGGTGAGATCGAAGAGGCACGGCGCCGCTGTGCCGAACTCCTGGGGGCAAAGTTCCGCGACAGGGACAACTGTGCCAGCGAGATCATTTTTACCAGCTGCGGCACCGAAAGCGACAACAGTGCCATCAATGCGGCACTCAAGGCGCGTCCCGGCAGAAAAAAGGTGGTGACAAGCGTCGTTGAACACCCTGCCATTCTTCACTATTGCGATGAACTTGTCCGCCGCGGGATAGAAGTGGTGAAAGTCCCTGTGGATGAACGGGGCAGACTGGATATGGAGTTCCTTGAAAAGAGCGTTGATGAAAACACCGCCCTTGTGACCCTTATGTGGGCAAACAACGAAACAGGAACCGTGTTCCCTATCGCCGAAGCCGTTGAGATCGCCCACCGGGCAGGAGCTTTGTGCCACTCAGATGCTGTTCAGGCAGCAGGCAAGGAGCCTATTGATGTTGACGCCATCGGTATCGACTTCCTCAGCGTTTCAGGACACAAACTCCACGCCCCCAAAGGTGTGGGGATCCTCTTTGTCCGCCGGAGTGTTCCCTTTGATCCCTTTATCTGGGGCGGCCACCAGGAGCGTATGCGCCGGGGCGGAACAGAAAATGCCGCCTCCATCATCGGACTTGGCGAAGCGTGCCGTCTGGCGCTCCTTGAACGCGAAAAGAGTCAGCGTGAGATCGCCGCTCTCAGGGATCGTCTGGAAGAACAGATCAAGGCGAAGATCCCCTGTGTCCGTATCAACGGCGACCTGGAACACCGTTTGTGCAACACAAGTTCTGTGAGTTTTGAATATATTGAAGGAGAGTCCATTCTCATGCTGCTTGATATGAACGGCATCTGTGCTTCAAGCGGCTCCGCCTGTACGACGGGAAGCCTTGAACCTTCTCATGTGCTCCGGGCGATGAATGTGCCTTACACGGCCGCCCATGGAACGATCCGCTTCAGTCTTTCTGCTGCCAATACTGCGGAAGAGATCGATTTTACCGTCAACATCGGTCTGCCTCGGCGGCATCCGCTGAACGTCTACCCCGATTGGGACGAGCAGATTCTGCGGGCGCTGGGCGACCGCGTG
>JAGBWB010000228.1 GCA_017629975.1 Lentisphaeria bacterium | reverse complement strand
GTTGAAGAGATCAAATTTGATGAAAACAGAGGTGCGGTGTGTCTTTCGGAAAGATGAAAAGTTTTCTGCGGAGCACTTTGATAAAAAGTGCCCGCTGTATTCTGCCTCAGAAACTTTACCGGATTTTCCAGCGGATCTCATGGGAGTTCAGAGGAGAACTTTATCAGGAGAAAAGATTTTCCCGTAAGATCGTTGCTCCGAGGAAACATGTTTCTGTCAACGGTCCTTTCAAGATCAGCATCCTCTGTAACGTCTGGAATACTCCCGTACCGTTTTTGAAGCAGATGGCAGAATCTGTTCTGGAACAGAACTATACAAACTGGGAGCTGCTCATCAACAATTGCAGCGATGATGAACACGGCAATACCGGAGAGTTTCTGGAACGGTTTACCCATGATCCGCGGGTGAAAATATTCCGCACGGTCAATCAGGGGATAGGAGTGAACACTCATTTTCTTGCGTCTCATGCTTCAGGTGAGTTCATTTTTCTCATGGACCATGATGATTTTCTTCTGCCAGATACCCTTGAACGCCTTTCTGCCGCACAGCAGAAGGAAAACAGTGATTTTCTTTATGCCGATGAGTTTGTGCTGGTCATGGCAGAGGATCATCTGTTGAAAAATATCAAAAAAACTTTTTCCATGGCTGCTTTGGAACGGGAAAATTTCATCAATCATCCGGCGCTGATCCGCAAGACGCTCTTTGACAGATCCGGTGGTTTCAGAGCCGGTTTTGATGGTTCTCAAGATCACGATCTTTATTTGAGAATCTGTGAAAATACCCATCGGATCACTTATGTACCGGAGTGCCTTTATGTCTGGCGGATCAATCCGGGCAGTTTTTCCAACCGGCATCCTGAAAGGTGTATTGACTCAGGGAGAAGAGCCGTCCAGGAACATCTGATCCGTATGAACCGCCCCGGAAAAGTCACTGTTTCCGGAAATTTGGCTGTATTCACAATTGAAGATGATACCGCCTGTTGAAAGAAAATTATCTCTTTTTTTACGAAAAAGTTTGACTTTACCATCTTTAAGTGGTATATTTTGTTTATGGCGTATACAGAAAACAGTATACAATGTAAAAGAGCATGTCATGACACGTTATAAACAGTTTCTGCCGCGTAAGGTTGAGTTTGCCAGGGATGCCCTGGTGACGTTGATCCACGACCGCAATTTGCAGTCGGGGGATCGTCTGCCTACTTATACGGCGCTCCGGAACGAATTGGGACTGGGGAGCCAGACCATCGCCGGGGCCGTGGGACTGCTTTGTGACGCAGGCGTCCTTGAAGTCCGGGATAAAGTGGGGATCTTTGTGAAAAATCCCGCAGGGGGACTCCTCGCCGGGAGAACCATCGCTGTCGCCGTCCGCGAACTTGAGGGCAGCGCTTACGCCGCTACATTGGCCTCTTTCATCCAGAGGTTTCTCAATGAGCAGAACTGCCGCTGCCTTACCTTTTACCGCAGGGCAGGGGCAAGAGGCGAAAGACCAGGCATTGAAGAGTTTCCCGGCCTGGGGCAGACGCTCTCAGAACACCGCTGTGACGGCGTGCTGACATTGTGTCCCTTTTCTGATACCTCCCTCAATCAGATCACACGTCTGGGGATACCCTGCTGTTTCATCGGCGATGATGACCAGCATTTTATCCACTTCGGCGTGGTCATTGAGGTCAGGCGCTTTCTCAATGAGGCTGCCGAACTGCTCAAAAATGAGGGATGCACCAAGATCGTTCAGCTCGCCATCTCGCAGCAGCAGCTCGCGTTGCGTTCAGGATGCGGACTCCCCGGCCTTGTGGGCATGTCTTACTCAGGCGGCGCCGCCATCGCCAAGGAACTGCTGGAGCTTCCCGCTTCGCAGCGCCCCGACGGTGTGATCAGCGATGATGACACGGTGGTCAGCGGACTTCTTGCTGAATTGATCCGCAGGCAGTATCCGAAAATTACATATATGCCCCGGATCGCCACCATTATCCACAGGGAACTGGGGGAAAAATACCCCTCTGACAGAATGATCCTCTTTGAGCAGTCCATCGGGGAGTATGCCAGCATGGCTGTCTCTCTGCTCCTGGAGCAGCTCAGAGGTGAAGATATTGAAAAAAAACGTATTGTCTACCGGTTCAAACCGGTTAAAAATTAAACTCTAAAAAGGAGAACGAAAAATGGCTGATAAAGCTGCAGCTCTCGCCATCAACGGCGGCGAAAAGGTCTACAATGGTTCATTCCCCATGTGGCCCCAGTTCAACCCCGAAACCTATGATAAGGTGGTTGACATCCTGAAAAGCGGTAAAGTGAACTACTGGACCGGTAAAGTCGGTATGGAATTTGAAAAGCAGTGGGCAAAGTGGATCGGTGCTGACTACGCTATCAGCGTTGCCAACGGTACCTGCGCTCTGCACACCGCTCTGGCCGGTCTCGGCGTCGGCCCCGGCGACGAAGTCATCTGCACCTCTTACAGCTTCATCGCTTCCAGCTTCTGCGCCCTGCAGGCCGGTGCTCTCCCTGTCTTCGTTGACTGCGGAACCGATCACCTGATCAATCCTGATCTTATCGAAGAAGCCATCACCGAGCGTACCAAAGCTATCGTGGTCGTCCACCTCTACGGTATGGTCGCTGATATGGATCCCATCATGGCTATCGCCAAGAAACACAACCTCTATGTGGTTGAAG
This sequence comes from Lentisphaeria bacterium, assembly GCA_017629975.1. Taxonomy (GTDB): domain Bacteria; phylum Verrucomicrobiota; class Lentisphaeria; order Victivallales; family Victivallaceae; genus UBA1784. The sequence continues at coordinate 1,168 of JAGBWB010000228.1, read as the reverse complement.
ACTGCGCCCAGTGCTTCGGCGGTGTCTACAAAGGCAAAAAAGCCGGTACCATCGGTGACGTCGGCTGCTTCAGCTTCTGCCAGAGCAAACACTTCACCACCGGCGGCGAAGGCGGTATGGTCGTCACCAGCAACGAAGATCTCGCCTGGGAATGCCGCTCCTTCCGTGACCACGGCTATGATGTCAAAGCCAAACTCAACCTTCTGGAAATGGAAGGCAAACAGCTCTACATCCACCGCCGCGTGGGCTTCAACTTCCGCATGACTGAAATGCAGTCCCAGATCGGTCTCGGCGAACTTGAGCGCTTTGACTCCTGGAACCTGCCCAACCGTATCCGCAACGGTAAAATGCTCATCGCCCAGCTCAAAGATCACCCCCTCATCAAATATTGCCCCGTTGATACTGAAGAGCGTCAGAACTCCTTCTGGTGGGCTCCTTTCGTCATCGACACCGACAAGCTCAAAGATGGTATCGACACCAAGCAGGTCATCGCTGCCATTGCCGCTGAAGGCGTGCCCGTTTACAGCGTCCTGTGGCCCGAAATGTATAAGGAACAGGCCTACACCGACCGTAAGGGCTTCGGTACTGTCGGCTATCCCTTCAACGATCCCCGCAGCCGCAACATCGACTATACCAAGTTCAACTGCAAGATGGCAAACTGGATGACCGACCGCACCATCAGCTTCTTCACCCATCCCGTCTACGACGAGTGCCATATGCAGGCCATGATCGACGCCTTCAAGAAGGTCGCCGACGCCTACATGAAGTAAGGAACTTGTGCAAATGGCTAAAGTTAAATATGCGATCATCGGTTTCGGCGGCATTGCCGAAAACCGTGTTGCCAAAGAAGGTTACGCTTGCGACAAAGCCCGTTTCGCTCCCCTCAAGAGTGCGGAACTGGTGGGCGCATACGACCTCTTTGCCGGAAGAAAAGAGGCTGCGGCCGCTCTCGGTCTCAAATGGTAAGACTCCATTGACGCCATTCTTGCCGACAAGGAAATCGACGCTGTCTACGTTGCCACCAACAACGCTTCCCACGCTGAAATCGCCCTCAAGGCCATGGAAGCCGGGAAACATGTCATCGTGGAAAAACCCATCGCCACCACTCCTGCCGATGCCAAAAAGATGGTCGAAACGGCCGCTGCAAAGAAACTTTCTCTTTCTGTGG
>JAGBWB010000227.1 GCA_017629975.1 Lentisphaeria bacterium | reverse complement strand
TAAAAAGGATTTTTCAATAAAAACATGGTGTATGCTCTTGCTGACTGCTTGCGGGTGGAGCTGATCCGGCAGGCAAGGATCGGTATTCATTTTTTTCTCTCTGTCACAGACTCCGGGAGGGACAGAAAAAGTTTTATTTTTTCAAGGGTTGAAATTTAAAGACTTTGCCGTTATATTATACTTTCAGTGCGTGAAATGTCTATCAAGGAGGATTTTCTATGAGAAAAGCACTGTTGACTCTTATGCTGTTTGTTGTTCTGGCGTGTTCCGGCGCACCGCCGTTGAAACTTCCTTTTACCATTGAACCCCAGACGCCCAGAAAAACAGATATCGGGAAAAAAGGCGTTATCACTCTGACTTCAGGGAACTTTGACATCATTTACAGCAAAAACGCGGTGAGCAGATTTGCCGCCAAAGAGATGGCAGAAGCTCTGAGCGGCGTTTTCGGAGTCACTCTGAAAGCCGCTGCCAAACCCTCAGGGAAAAAGTATCAGATCTGCCTCGGCGATGCCGCTCTTGCCAAAAAGCTGGGGATCGACCCCAGGAAATTTGACCGGGACGGATTTGTGATCCGCACCTCCGGTAACAAGATCCTCATCATCGGTAATGACCACCCCGGGAAAGACCCCTACCGTTACGCCTATGGTGTCGGTGACAGAGGGGAGCGGGGAACCCTTTTCGGCGCCTACGACTTTCTGGAGCGTTTTGCAAAGGTCCGTTACTTCTTCCCCGGAAAGATCGGTACATGCACTCCCCGTGCCGCAAAACTTGAGATCCCTGAAATCAACATCTACGACCGTCCGGATTTCATTCAGCGCCGTTTCAACGACTACAATTACGGACAGATGCCCATCAAGCGCTTTGAGGGATGGGACGGCAGGTTGAACAATCTCCGCAATCGCAAAGAGACTTTTGAGATCCCCAACTGTCACGGGCTTTCATATTTGGGCTATGTCCAGCGTTTTGCCAAGAGCCATCCCGAATATTTTCTGCTCAAAAAGGATGGGACCCGGCATGACGGTTCCGTGATCGTTCAGCCCTCTAATGCCTATGGTCATGTCTGTTACAGCTCCGGCATCAAGCAGGAGATCATTAAAGATGCCGTCTCCTTTTTCAAGAAAGAATCCCCAAAAGTCCGGGGCGTGCTGAACCGCAGAGGCATGAGTTCCTGGGGAATGCACTCTGTGACTCTTCCCTTTTTCAATATCATGCTTAACGATTGCAGCGGCATCTGCCATTGCAAAGAGTGTTGGAAAGAGTTTTCAAAAGGTCCTCAGGCGACCTCCAACTTTTTGTGGAAATTTTTCAACGATATCAGTTATGAGGTCAAAAAAGCGGGCGTCCCCGGTTATCTGACCACCATGGCATACGGCGAATACCGGCTTGTGCCCGATATGAAGATCGCCGACAATCTGCTGGTGATGCTTGCCATGCGGGGCCCCTGGAACGAGTATCTGCCCGAAAATCAGAAGAAGGATATGGAACTTCTGAAAAAGTGGTACGCCAAACTGGGACAGAAGACCTGGTTGTGGACCTATCCCGGCAAATATTACGGACACATGCCCGGTATCCCTCATACCACCCCCCGCGCTCTGGCAAGTTTCATCAAGAAAGCCAGACCTTATATCTTCGGACTTTATATCGAGTGCGAAAGCGATGTGCTGATTTTCAACTACCTCACCTACTACATCTTCGGCAAGATCGCCTGGTATCCCGGTCTGGATGTGGAAGAACTGCTTGAAGATCATGCAAAGAGCTTCTACGGCCCCGCCGCCGCTCCCATGAAAGCCTTCTTTGACACCATTGAGAAAAAGTGGCAGCAGATCGCCGCCAATGTGGTGGAAACTGCGGAAGGTCCCAAGACCATCTATCCCTCCGAACTTGTGCTGTGGACAAAAATCTACTCCCCGCAGGAGATCAAAAAGCTGGGGAATTACTTTGACCAGGCGGAAAAACTTGCCGCCCGGGACAAAATTTTCCTGGAGCGTGTCCGTTTTATCCGCAAGGAGTTTTACGGCGCCATCCTGAAAGAGGCTGCTAAATTCACCGAAATGAACGACGCCGCCAGAGCATGGCGTTTTGCCATGGGGGAATTTAAGGGCAAAGGCGCTCCGGGAAAGGGCGACTGGGCGGCTGCGCCTGCGTTCCACCTTGCCGGAATGGCCGGCAAAGTGACCGAAGTCCAGACGGTGGTCAAAGCTCTTTATGATGCGGAAAACTTCTACTTCCGCTTTGAATGCGAAGAGCCTGAAATGGCAAATATCATGGCTGAAAAACGCGCCCATGACGGCAGAGTCTGGGATGACTCCGATGTGGAGCTTTTCCTTTCTCCCGACGGCTCCCGCGACCGCTACTATCAGATCATGGTCAACGCCAAAGGCTCTTATGCCGATGTGATCTGGAAGAGTGCGGCTGACTTCAGATGGCAGAGCAAGGCAAAGGTCTCTGCCGGTACTCTGCCCGGAAAAGGCTGGTATGCTGAGATCATTCTGCCCCGCAGCTCCATGCCCAAAGCGATGCCTGAGGGGATGCTTGCCGAATTCACCCGTCAGCGGGTGCTGAAAAATGTCAAGTTTTCCACCACCTATTATGCCTGGAGTCCCTTTGCCCGCAAATTCGGCGATATCAACCGTTTCGGGGTTCTCCTTTTCAAGCCGGAGAAAGAGATCAATGTGATCCGCAACTCTGACATGGATCCCAAGCTGATGCGGGGCAACTGGCAGATTTCCAAAAAGGCTTGCAAAGATAACAAATTCTTTGTGACAGGCGGATCCTCTGTCTGTCTGACTCAGAATGAACCTTCTTCCTATGTCGTTCAGAGCGTCAGGGGACTGAAACCTGATACCGACTATGAAGTTTCCTTCTTCGCCAAAATGGTAAATGTCAAAAAACTCACCGATAAGGCAAGCGGCTTTTATCTGCGCCTTGATTTCGGCAACGGCAAACCCGCCTATTTCCCCAGAAAGCCCGCCCAGCTGGACGGCTCCTGCCCCTGGACAGGTTTCAAGTTCGCCGTGCGTACTCCGAAAGATCTCAAGGCAGACAAGAGCTACATCATCTTCACGCTCCGCAAGGCCTCCGGAACGGTCTGGCTTGACAACGTGAAAATCTGCGAAGTGGGGAAAAAGGGCGGAAAAACGGCAAAATAAAGCTGCCGCCAAAGTTGAAATGACCTTGTCTTGGGTGTTGAGCTGTTGTAAATAACTTAAAGAATACTTAATATATCATACCTCCCGGAACTGTTTCCGGTTCCGGGAAGAATCCTTTATTACAGATTTGCGGAGAGTTGAAAAATGAATCTTTTTACCGTCCCTGCTTCGGGAGTTGTTGAACTTTCAGGTATCTGGGAGTTTACCTTTGTTCCGGAAGCACTGGAAAATCTTGCTGTTGAAACAGTGAACTTTGATTCCCTTGCCGCTGTGCCGGGATGTTTTGATCTTCAATCCGGATGCTTTATGAAACGGGGAACAGGTCTCTACCGGTGCAAAGTCCGCTGCGGCGGTGAAAATGAACTGGTCTGCCACGGACTGGGCCTCAGGGGCGTCATCTACTGGGATGGAAAACAGCTTGCCTCAGTTGAAGCGCCATTCTCTCAGGAAAAGCTCCGCTTTGATGCAGGGGAATACGGGATCCACCAGCTTGTCATCGCCGTCAACAACGAATTTGATGACTCCCCCGGATCCCTTTTCCGGCGCAACTACGATTTTTACGCCCACGGCGGTATCTACCGCAAAGTCACCATGAGCGCTCTTGCCCCGCTCCGACTGGAAAAATTGCAGGTCATCCCCCGGAATACGGAAACAGGGGAAGTTGAAGTCTCCCTTGAAGTTTCCGGAGATGTGAGTGCAAAAGAGGCCTTTTTGAGCTGGGATGAGGGAGAGTTTCTGGAAACACTGAAACTTGAAAAGGGCGTCGGAAAAGCCCTTTTCTGCGTCCCCGGTCACAAACTCTGGACTCCGGAGTCCCCTCATCTGCATCAATTGACCGTCAAGGTGAATGATCAGAGCTTTACCACCTCTTTCGGAATCAGGAGCATCACTGCTGCTCAGGGGAAACTTTTCCTCAATGGAAAAGAATTGAAGATCGCCGGGATCAACCGTCATGATGCCCACCCTGACTTCGGATATGCCGTCCCCGATGATATCCGGCTGCGGGATCTTCAGATGCTCAAAGAGCAGGGATACAACTGCATCCGCGGCTGTCACTACCCCCAGAGTGAAGATTTTCTTGATCTCTGCGACCGTGTCGGCATGATGGTCTGGGAGGAATCCCTCGCCTGGGGCAACCGGGAGCTTTCCATGACAGATCCTCTTTTCAAGGAGCGTCAGGTCAGAGAAACGGAAAAAATGGTGCGCAAAAGCATAAATCATCCCTGTGTCATCATGTGGGGATTCCTCAATGAGTGCAGCAGCGATTTTGAGTTTTCAAGAGATCTTATCGCTTCACTGGCAGCGGCGATCCGCAAGCTGGATACCAGCCGTCCCATTACTTACGGAAGCATGTTCCTGACTAAAGATGTGTGTCTGGATCTTGTGGATGTGATTTCATTCAACACCTATCCCTGCTGGTACAGAGAGGGGCAGGAGCAGTACTTTGACAGAGAAAATCTGCTCAGCCACCTGAAAGAACTTGCTGACTTTGCTTCCGCCCCGGAATATGCGGAAAAACCCCTGCTTATAAGCGAAATCGGTGCCGAGGCGTTCCCCGGCGACCACTCCGGTCTGCGCTGGAGCGAAGAGTATCAGGCAGAGCTTCTCTGCGAAGTCCTGCGCCACACCCTTGGCGGCGGCCGCTATTCAGGAGCTTTTCTGTGGCAGTTCTGCGATATCAGGACTTATATCGGCAACACCTGCCAGCACCGCCCCGGCGGATTCAACCGCAAAGGCATTGTGGATGGCAGCCGCCGTCCGAAACTTTCTTTCAAGGAGACAGGAAAAGTCATCAAAGAGTGTTTGAATAAATAAACGTGAATACAAAAATCAGGAGAAATAAATTATGCAGCCTTCCCATGTTGAATGCAAAATGAAGAATCGTTCTGTTTTTACGCTGATTGAACTGCTTGTTGTTATCGCCATTATCGCCATTCTTGCCGCCATGCTGCTGCCCGCTTTGCAGCAGGCGCGTATGCGCGCCCAGACCGGCGCTTGCGTGAACAACTTCAAGCAGCTGGGGATGGTTGCTCAGCAATATGCTGAGAGCAACTCAGGCTTCATGCCGCATCAGGTGGAAAGGGGCGGCCCTCTCCGGCGGTACAAGTCGGTTCTTTATCGCTATGACCCTTCACTTTTCCCCTACCATACTTTGAGTGTTGAGGAACATCTGGGGGGATGGGACAGGAACAACAGAGAGAGTAAATGGTACAAAGGCCGTTACACCTGTCCGGGATCATCTCTTAATGAATTTGCAGCTCTTGCGGCGCAGGGACTTATCAGCAGCGGCGAGCTCTTTTTCAATTCCATCGCCGTCTGCCATGCTTTCATAAAACGCGGAAATACTCAGCAGGTGGGGTATCCCAAACTGAGTATGATCCGGTATCCCTCCCAGCTTTTCTTTATGGCTGACAGCAACGGAGGACGTTATCTGAGTTATGACAGCGATATTACTCAGCAAACCAATGGCGAGACCATTTCTCTGCGTCACTCAGGAGGCTCCAACTTCCTTCATGTTGACGGACACGTTTCTTACCGCAAACGCAGTGAATTTCCCACCACCTACCGCAACGCCAGCTATTGGACTTCGTGGCACTGGTGTTTCAGGGATAACATCTCGAATCCCTCCAAAACTTACAAACTTTACCGGAATTAAAAAAAGGAAATCGGAAATGAAAAAGGTATCAGAAAAACATGCGGTGTTCACCTTGATCGAACTGCTTGTTGTTATCGCCATCATCGCTATACTTGCCGCCATGCTGCTTCCCGCTTTGCAGCAGGCGCGCAACCGTGCCAAGACTGTTGCCTGTATAAGCAACTTCAATCAGATGGGCAAGGCTTTGATGGGGTACATGCAGGACAACAAAGACTGTATCAATCCTTATTACAACCGGAGCGGCTGGGCGGAAAATGCCCACTGGGCGATCTGTCTGAATAAATACATCGGTTACACCGGGACGGCAGAAATCGGTTCTGCCCGTTACAATGTCAACACGGGCGTTTATACCCGCAACCCCCGTCTTTGCCCCACCCGCGAGATCACAAGACCGGATAGTAAAAGCGGCCCCAATGGTTCGGGCGTCAGCACGATCACTGCGGTTGGCATCAACTACGCCTATTGGAATCACGGCGGCGGCGGAAAATCCCATGCCAAAGTCAACGCTGCAAGTTTCTACCGTCCTTCCCGCAGTTCTTATGCTCTGGAATCCCGTATGGGAGACTGCTCAGGATATGCCTGGTTCAAAAACGACGCAAAGCGTCCGGCATTTCCCCACGGCAACCCCAATCCTGAAGATCAGTTGACCTCGCCGCAGGTGGGGGCGGGTGCAGGCAGCACCAATGTGCTCTTTCTGGATGGGCACAGCGCTCTTGTTGAACGCAGCCGCGTTCCCCTTGAAGTGCGGGATGCCACCAACTACAAAGAAACATTTTGGAATTACTGCAAAGATCTCGGTTCTTTGAGCAAGATTAGAGATAACTGGTAATAAGTCAAAAGGATATAAAAATGAAGTTTTGGAAATTATTCGTATTTGCTGCCCTGCCGTTTCTGGCTTTGGAGGCAGCTCCCCAGTTTGCCCCCCGACCCATCAGTCCCCGTTCTTACAAGGCGGAGCAGGGCAAGGTGACTCTGATTGAAAAGGGCAAGGTCAGGTTTCTCCTGTATGTGCCGCGGAATACCAATAAAACCATTAGAGCCGCTGCCGCTGAGCTGAGTTCTCTGCTTTCAGAGATTTCAGGGACAGCTGTGAAACCCGTCAGTAAACTCCCCGCAGACAAAACAATGACGGTCATCCGTCTGGGGGATCCCTCTTTTGCCGCCGCCTCCGGGATCGATCTGAAAAAACTTGACCGCGACGGTTATGTTATTACCGCCAAAGGCAATCAGATCCTGATTGCAGGCGGCGATGCTCTGGATGCTGAGTTCGGTCTGGGAACTCTTTTCGGAGGATATGAGTTCCTTGAACGTTTCGCTGATGCAAGATTCTATTTCCCCGGCAAACTCGGTACTCTGCTCCCCCGCAAAAAGGATTGGCAGATCCCCGCCATGACCCTCTATGACCGCCCCGACAACCAGTACCGCAGGATCTACTGGAAAGGTCTGGATTACGGCATCAGGTTCTGGTTTGATACTGACGTCAGTCAGAAAACCGGCGAAGCTCTGCAGCAGAACCGGCTCCGTCAGTCCACTTTGCTCATGCCCAACTGCCACGGACTTGCCTATCTGAACTATGTCAAACGTTTTGCCAAAAGCAACCCTGAATACTTTGCGGTGAAGCCCGACGGCAACCGCGCCGACGGTTCTCTGGTGCGTGTCCCCAGCGACGCTATGGGACAGCTCTGTTTCAGCTCCAACATCATGGAAGAGATCTATCAGGATGCCAAAGCCATCCTTTCCGGTCCCAAGGCTGTGGAAAAACGCAAGATCAAAGGACTTTACTCCAGATGGTCCCACACGCACACCTTTTTCAACCTTATGCCCAACGACTCCATGGCGCGCTGCCGCTGTGAAAAATGCATCAAGATCTTTGTCCCGAACAAAGGATACACTCAGAAAGGTGCAGATTTCCTCTGGAAACAGCTTCTTGCCGTTCCCAACCGTCTGAAAAAGGAAAATGTGCCCGGTTTCGTCACCATGATGGCATACGATCTCTGCCGTTATGTTCCTGAGGAGCCCATTCCTGACAACGTGGTCATGCAGGTCGCCTTGACCGGCCCCTGGAAAGAAAGGAAAATCGAAGAGCAGAAAAAAGATGATGACAATTTGAAAGCATGGGTCAAAAAGATCAATTCCAAAGTCTATTTGTGGAACTATGCCACCAAACTTACAGTCCGCCATGTGCCTGCTGTGCCCAACTTCACCCCCAAGGCCGTGGGTAGATATTACAAGAAAGTGGCTCCCTATATCTTCGGAACATTCCTTGAAGCGGAGTCCGACTGCTGGTTCTTCGGTCATTTGAACTTCTATGTCTTTTCCAAAGTCATGTGGAACACTCAAACCGATGTTGACGCGCTTCTTGACGAGTACCGGGAACGGATGTTCGGCAAAGGTGCCGCTCCCATGAAAGAGATCATGGATATCCTTGAGGAAAAATGGCTTGCCCGGATCATCGGCAACACGGTTGAAACGGATATCGGTCCTGTGACAACTCCTCCTTCTGAGTACAAACTCTGGCATACCATCTACTCCCCCAAAGATATCAAATACATCAACGCCCTCTTTGACAAGGCGGCCAAACTTGCCTCTGCCGACAAGAGTGCCGTTGAAAGGATCAAGATCGTCCGCAAGAGTCTCTGGGGACCTCTGGTCAAGGCTTCCGGTGACTATTTCCGCAAGGCTTCCGCCGTGGATATGTGGCGCACCCCTGTGAAGCTCCTCAACGCAAATGAAAAAGTTCTCATTGACGGAAAAGGCGATGATGCGGCATGGAAAAATGCCCCTTCCATCGCTCTGCTGCCCTTGCAGAAAAATGAAGTTGAAGTCCATACCTTTATCAAGCTCATGGCAGACAAAGAGAACTTCTACTTCCTCTTTGACTGCCGTGAACCCCTGACCGCCAAAATGCGTCAGACCAAACGCCCCTTTGATGATGTGAATATGTGGGAAGACAACGCCGTTGAGATCCATCTTGACCCTGCGGGCAAGCGTCAGCAGGCCTTTCAGATCATGGTTGACAGCCACGGCAGTGTCGCCGATTTGAAATACACCCCCGGCAAACTTGCCTATGACTGGAAATGGAACAGCAAAGCTCATGCCAAATCCAGCGTTATTCCCGGCAAAGGATGGTTCGTTGAGGTGAAAGTACCCCGCAAATCTCTGGGTGCTCTGAAAAATACTCCCATTGTTGCCAACTTCAACCGTCACAGAACCATCAACGGCATGAAAGTCCACCCCTACTACACCTGGAGCCCCTATGCCCGTTCCTTCGGCGATCTGCCCAACTTCGGGGTGCTCTATCTTGGCGAACTCCCTGAAAAGAACCTCTATACCGACGGTGATTTCAAAGTCACCGGTATCAAAAGAGGCGTGGGCAGCTCATGGATCAATTGGGGCCCCATGCCTGCCCGTGATGAAAAGATCTTCCGTACAGCGGGTGTTTCCATCCGCCTTGAAGGTCCCGGCAAGCGCAACGCCATTCTTCATCAGCTGAATAATCTCAAGCCCAATACCACCTACCGGATGAGTTTCTTCATCCGTCAGGAAAATGTGAAACTTCTCCCCGGTAAAGGTCCTCAGGGGGGCGGTTTCTACATCCGCATTGATGACGGAAACGGAGTGGTCCGTTATTTCCCCCAGCACTCTTTCTTCGGTTCCATTCCCTGGACCCGCTGGGAATACACCTTCAAAACCGGTCCCAAAAAGCTGGGGACAAGCAACCGTGTCTACCACCACTATATCTTGCGTAATGCTTCAGGAAAAGTGTGGCTGGATCACATGGAACTTGTTGAAGTTCCTTCCAAAAAGTGATGGTTGAAAAGGAGATAACATGTTTCAGGAGTTTCCACCTTTGACCCGGCGATTTCCCGGAGCCGCCCTTGCGCCTGCGGGAAAGCTGCGGCATTCTCCCGGCTTACCGAAAGCTGAGCGTCTTTCCATCGGCTGTGAGACGCTGGACCGGGATTACTGGGAGTTTGACCGGGGATTTGAGGATTTGAAAGAACTCAACCCCGGCTGGGCGCGGATCCAATCCGGCTGGGCAAAGTGCGAAAAGAGCCCCGGCGTCTATGATTTCAAGTGGCTGGATCATATTGTGGAGCAGCTGCTTTCCATCGGGATTCGCCCCTGGATGTGTGTCTGCTTCGGGAATCCTGCCTATTACGGGAGCGAAACATGGGTGCGGACCTGCCCCATGATGCTTTCTCCTGAAATAACTGCCGCCTGGGAGCGCTACCTTGAAAAACTCGCCGCCCACTTCAAAGGACGGGTGGAGCACTTTGAGATCTGGAACGAGCCCGATCTCACCTGGCAGGAAACTCAGCTTGACGGCAAGTACCTTTATGCGGAATTTGTCAAACTTTCCTCCCGGGCGCTGCGCCGGGGAAATGGGGAGGCATTTATCATCGGCGGCTCCATGGCGTGCGGATTGCGCAACACCACCCGGTACGGCGGTTTTGCTCTGGCGGATCTCTTTTTCGGCTCCGGCGTCAAAGAGCATATCAACGCTTACAGTTATCACTCTTATGATGTCTTCCCCGAGCTGGTTCAGGCTCCGGAAGAGGCGGCATTCCGCCGGGTGTTGAAACGCCACGGCCTTGAAAATCTGCCCCTGTGGCAGGGGGAGGGGGGATGTCCCGCCGCATGGCAGAAAGATAATGCTCTTTCCAAACATCCGTGGAACGAGGCGAAGCAGGCGCGGCATCTGGTGCGGAACATTCTCTGCGACTTGCGCAGCGGCGCAGAGATAAGTTCATGGTTCATGCTTTCTGACTTCACCTATATTTACGGAGACGGAACTTTCGGTCCCTGCCACTACGGACTGCTTTCTCATCCCGATTATAAAAGGAGACCTGCTTTTTACGCCTATCAGAGCCTCTGCCGTCTTTTTGCCGGAAGAGTGGAGCTGAATGATGAACTGATCTTCTCTCTCCACAAGACCGATGCTCAGCGCAGCAAGATCACCATTGAAGAGAGCGCCGGAGTCGATGCCTTGCGCGTTTCCATCCAGCGTTTCTCTTTTGTCAACGGCGGAACGCCCATCATCGCATGGCACCGCCCGGTGAATCCCCACCTGCCTGAGGAAATGTTCCTGAGCACTCTGCTGATTGAGGGGAACGGGGCGGAGCTTTTCCTTGATCCTCTGCTTCTTGACCCTGTGACTCAGGAGCTGTGGCGGCCGGAGCGGATCACCAGAGAGGAAAAATGGGGCGCTTCCCGGGTGCGGATCGACGATCTGCCCACCGGGGATTACCCGCTCTTTCTGGTTCCGGCTGCATTCATCAACTGAATGTAAAAAAAACGGCAGTGCTGTTTTATTTGCACTTTCAAAGTCTTCTGCCCCACATAAAGGGCGGGGGACTTTTTTCTTTAATTTTACAGCTCTCTTCTTGTAAAATCGGCTCTTTGGGTGTATTTTATGGAAATAGTGTTTTTTGAGGCAATTTCAAAACTCCTCAAAATTGTCAAAGCGCCCTCGCTTCGATCTGATAAAGGGAGCGTTTTCGGCTGTTACCTTGC
>JAGBWB010000226.1 GCA_017629975.1 Lentisphaeria bacterium | reverse complement strand
CTTTCAGGGGGAGCCCCCCTGAAACGCTCCATCGTGATCTCAAACAAAAATATCCTGACTCTGACGGCAGCCAACTGCCGGATCGTCACCGCCGCCAAACCCAATCCCACAGAGCAATTCGCCGCCGCCGAATTGCAGCAATGCCTTTCGGCGATCCTGGGCAAAAAGATTCCTGTTGCAGCAGCTCCCGGCAGCGGAACCAATATCTTTGTCGGCGTCTGCCCCGCTTCGGAAAAGCAGAATCTGGATGTTTCAAAACTTGCCAGAGACGGATTCTATATCAAAACCGCCGGAAAAGATATCTATATTCTCGGCAGAGATGACAGGACCCAGAGAACCGATATCGTCGCCCAATCAGGCGGTTACTGGTCCTTTGACTATGAACGCGCCACACTCTTCGGCGTCTATGACTTTCTGGAGCGCTTCTGCGGAGTCCGCTTCTATTTTCCCGGCGAACTGGGAACCATTCTCCCCAAGAAAAACGCCATTCCCATCCCTGAAATCAGCATCGTTGAAAAACCTGACATGCGCCGCAGATTCTATTACGGGTGGGCGGACGGCCCCTTTATCGACGGAGCAGTACTCCCCCCGAATAAACGCCATCCCCTGAAATGCCTCAACATGATGCGGGTCCGCTTCGGCACTGAAAATATGAACTGCTGCCACGGCATCAACGGTTTCAGCCTGCCCGCCCGGTTCGGAAAAACCAACCCCGAATATTTCAGAATGTCTGAGCATGGTATCCGTCAGACAGGAACAGGCGGCAAGTTCGCAGGACAGCTCTGCTGGACAAGTCCTGTGAAAGAGGTGATCTATCAGGATCTGCGCGCCTACTTCAAAGGAGAACATCCCTCCAAAAGAAATATGATCTACAAAGACAAAGTCTGCTGGTGGTTCCCCTCGTTCCGCACCTATTTCGTGGATGTGATGCCTCAGGACTCATTCGCCAAATGCTACTGCAAAAACTGCATGGCGGCCTACATCAAGAACGATGACTACGCCAGCGAAATGGTCTGGAACAATGTTATCGACTGGGGCAACCGCCTCAAAAAAGAAAACATCAAAGGCATCCTTTCCATGGCGGCCTATTATCCTTACAGAGCTATCCCCAAACGGGAGATCCCTGACAATATTGAGGTGCAGGTCTGCGTCACAGGGCCTTGGGTCACTGATCCCGCACAATGGAAGGCTCAGAAAAAACTGATTACCGACTGGAACAAAAAACTGGGACGCCCCGTCCACCTCTGGACTTATGTGAACAAACACGGTGCCACGCTGCTGCAGGGGATCCCCTCAAGCACCCCCCGCGCTGTGGGACGCTTTTATAAAGAGATCGCCCCCTATATTTACGGCACGTTCATGGAGTCCGAGTGCGACAAGTTCATCTATTTCGCCATGAACTACTACGTTTTGGGAAAAGTTCTCTGGAACTCCGGCACCGATGTGGACGCCCTTATGGAGGAATATTACACGTTGATGTTCGGCAAAGCCGCCCCCGTCATGAAAAAAATCATGGATGACTTTGAAAATATCTGGATCAACCAAATCGCCGGAAGAACTGTGGATACCCCCCTGGGGCCGGTGGCTTCAGTCCCCTCAAATCAGATGATCTGGAACCATATCTACTCCCCCGGAAAACTTAAAGAGCTCAGTGCCGCATTTGACAAAGCCGCCCGATCCGTCCCCGCAGGTTCTCTTGAAGCCCGGAGGATCGCCATGTTCAAAAAAGAGTTCCTTGCTCCTCTTTATGAGGCCTCAGCTGCCTATCTCAAGCAAACAGGCGCCGTTCAGGGACTCAAGTTCCGTATCCCCTCTGCTGCGATCCGCCTGATTCCTTTCCTGGGGCGCAATCCTCAGCCTGCAAAGGGAAAAACCGTCGCCACCAAAATCAATGCAAAACTGACTGCCGACGCTCTTATTTTCAAATTTGAGTGCGAAGAACCTGCCATGGCTGATATCATCGCCAAAGACCGCAAACACGATGATCCCAAGATGTGGGAAGACAACTCCATTGAGCTCTTCCTCGCCCCCGGCGGACGCAGCAAAAAATATTATCAGCTCATCATCAACTCCCAAGGAAATGTTTTTGACGCAAGTTACACCGTGCTGGGCAAAAATGCCATGCAGGATCTTAAATGGAACTCCGGAGCCAAAACCGCCGTCACCAAAAAAACGAAAGGTTTTATCATTGAAGTGACGCTCCCCCGGAAAAATCTGGGGACACTCCCTGAAACCGGATTCCCTGTGAACTTCTGCCGGAACCGTATCATCAAAAACTCTGAAGATCATACCCTCTACACCTGGTCGCCTTACATTACCGGGTTCCACGATATTGAAAACTTCGGATTGCTGGTCTCTGACAAAGGCGAAATGGTCGCAGAAGGCAACTTTGACGACATCCGGAAAATAAGTCAGAAAAACTGGGGCTACTACAAAAACAAGACCTATTACGGGTGGATCGGTGCCTCCCTGCGCCCCGGAAAGTCCGGCTGCGAATTGGATTCAAAGACTTTTTTCAGCGCTCCCAACTCTATGAAAATCGTCGCAGCCGATGCAAAGGGATGCGCCGTCACTCAGTATTTTTACGGCAAAAAATTCAAACCGGAAACCACATACAAGATCAGCTGTGTTCTGAAGTTCAAAGATGTCGTCCCCACGAAAGCAAGAGGGGGACTTCTCATAAATTTGTGGGATGACGCCAACCGCTGGTTCCCAAAAAATCCCCTGACCGGCACCGGCAATTGGACTTATTTGAGTTTCATACACAAAACTTCAGCCAATGTCCATAAATCCCCCAAATCCTACCTGAATATCTGGCTGCACAACGCCACAGGTACCGTCTGGGTGGATGATGTCTCTGTGGAAGAAG
>JAGBWB010000225.1 GCA_017629975.1 Lentisphaeria bacterium | reverse complement strand
GCCGCCGTCGGCATTCTTTCTGCCCTTGAGAACGACTCCGGGGGCGCTTTTGTAAAGAATATATCCGTCAGGTTTGCCGGCTTTGATATTTTTAAGCACTCCGTTGAAATTCTTTCCGTCAATGATGACGGTTTCCGCCACCTTGAACTTTGAACTGCGGGTGCGGAACTCTTTTCTGATCTCATCTTTTGCCTCGCCTGAAACCACCGCCCGGAACTCATAAACGGTATCCTCTTTCAGAAGCATGATGGAGCCGCGCCACGCCTTTTCCCGCTCCATGTTCACAGGATCAATGACTTTCTGCCACGCCTTTTTCCCCTTTTCGCGGTACCAGACTTTAAGGGTGCACTTTTTATCCCATTCATTTTTCTTGCGGTTCACATAGTAGGAGCAGTTTTCAAAGGTGGGCACAAGAGTGACTCTTCCGGAGCTGATATGGACCTGCGCCCCGGAGGAGTTGTCAGTGTAGATATTGGTCATGCCGTCTTTGCCTCTGTCGATCACAAGGGGTTTTTCCTGACGGACATAAAAACTGATGGTCACAGGAACACCTTTTTTGACTTTGATGTTCTGGTAGAGGCACTTGCTGTAACTGACCCGGGCGCAGATCTTCCCTGATTCCGGATCCTTGCGGCAGACATTTTCTTTGTTTCCGTTGCCCCATGAGGCGAGAGCGCCGGATTTGTTCACTATCTCAAAGTCAGGATTTTTAACCTGAGCGCCGGTGATCTTCAGATCATCAAAGTGAAGAAAGGGGTAGTTTTTAAGGGACCCCCGGGAAAGGCCCCGGAGCCAGAGAGAGACTTTTTCATCTTTTTCAGGGGTGAAGCGGATCTCCATCTTTTCCCACTTGCCGCTCATATTGCTCCGTGTGAAAAAGATATCGTGGACAAAAAACTTTTCCCCGCTGCGCCGTTTGGCGTTGCGCTTGCGTCTGCCCACATGAACACCCTTATCGGCTGATGCTTCGTGGATCAGATGTTCACTGACGAGATCCACCCTGACGCCTCCCCCCGCAGGGGCAGAGGCAAAGGAAAGGGTACAGAATAAAAGAAGAAGCCAGGTCAACACTGTTTTTTTCATATCAGGAGTGTTCCTTATTTTTTTATATTTCTGATTTTTTTGAGCATCAGTGCCAGCTGCGCGGGGCAGGAGGTATCTTTTCTGCCGCACTTGACATTTTCAAGAAGCGCGATGACCTCGTCGCACTTTTTTCCTGCGGCAAGAAGGGAAACAGCCGCAAGAGAACCGGGACATCCCCCCTGAAATTCAATTTTTTCAACGGTGGAGCCGTCATCACTCAAAGCAAGTTCAATGGCTGAACTGCATACTTCAGGCGAAGTTTCATAACGGTACTTTTTCATAAAAAAACTCTTCTCCTCTAAAGTTCGATTGTCTCATACTCCCTGAAATTGCCGAAAGAGGGGATCCCGGCAAAGGTGAAAAAGCGCTGGTCGGCGCTTTTGATCCGCTCAAGAAAAAGCTCTGAATTGCGCCTGTCAAGGTCGCAGAGCACATCGTCGGCAAGGATCACCACCGGAACGGAACTCTTCTCTCTGACAATGGTAAATTCAGCCATTTTAAGCATCAGCGCCACGATCCCCTTCTGCCCCGTGGAACAGAATGAACGCATGACCTTGTTGTCAAGCCGGAACTCAAATTCATCCAGCTGGGGACCCGAAACGGTACACTTGCGCTGCATATCTTTTTCAAGATTCTTTCTGAGCAGAAAGAGGTTCTGTTCACTTTCAAGGGATCCGGCTGTCAGATACCGGATCTCAAAGGTGCTGCCTGTTTCTTTCAGAAGATCATTGACGCACGTTTCCATGATCCGTGCGTACTCCATTCTCTTTGCAACGATCTCAGGAGTCCTTTCAGCAAGTTCAGTGTCAAAGTGGGCAGCCACATGAGGTTTGCTGCTTTTCAAGGCTCTGTTGCGCTGCATAAGGGCGCGGTTGAAGTCCGAAAGAGATTTGAGATATCCATGATCCACACTTGAGATCATCATATCAAAAAAGCGCCTCCGGCACCCGGAAGAGCCGGAAACGATCTCTCTGTCCTCAGGAACAAAGGAGACACAGCGGAACTCTTTGATGAAGTCGCTTGTCCGCAAAGGACGCGCCCCGCTCATAAGGAGCTCCCTTTTGCCCTCAGAGTTCTCTCTGATGCTCAGGATCCCCTTTCTCCCCCCGCTTTTGTAACGGCACCTCAGCTGGAACTCATGTTCCCCCAAAGTGACCATATCCCTTGCTCTTGCGCCCCTGAAAGAGCGCAGTATGCTCAGATATCCCAGTGCTTCCAGCACCGAACTCTTTCCGGAGCCGTTGGGCCCGGAAAGAACCACGTTGCCGGAGCTGAACTGAAAGCTCCGTTCCCGGAAGTTCCGGAAATGTTCCAGTTCAAGATATTCTATCACTGGGCAGTATTAGCCTTTTTACGGATGGGCATAATGACGTTGATAAAGCCCTCTTCAGCCTCAAGAGCCACCGGATTCAAGGGATCATTCAGCTTGAACTTGATGGTCTCAGCGCCGGTGATCCGCAGGGGATCCACCAGGAACTGGGGATTGAAGGAAACATCAAAGGGTTCGCCGGAAAATTCAACGTCCACAAAGTCGGTACCGTCGCCCAGTTCACTGCTTGACGCCTCGATGACCACTTTGTTCTCAGAGAAGTTCAGCACCACGGAACTGGTGGCATCAGGCAGCATCAGAGAGACAGTTTCCACCTTGGCAAGCAGCGGCTCCACAGGCAGCGTGATGATCCGCTCAAAGTTGGCGGGAACCACAGAACGGTAGTTGGGGTAGTTGCCCTCAATGAGCTTGGAAACAAGTCTGAAGTTGGCAGCTTCAAAGCTGCAGAACTTGTCGCCGATGGCGATTTTCAATGTTCCGTCGCCCTCAAGCATCTTTCTTGCTTCGGTGACAGCTTTCAGAGGCACGATGGCGAAACCGTCTTCACCGGTCATGGATTCAGGGGCCTTTTCCTGCAAAGCCATGCGTTTGCCGTCGGTGGCGACCATGGTGAGACTGCCGTTGACGGCGTTGAAAAAGACGCCGGTCAGGACCTTGCGGGAGGCATCGCGGCTCACGGCGTAGATGATGGAGTTGGTCAGCTGTTTGAATTCGCTTTCGCGGATCTGGATCTCACGCTGGGCGGTAAAGGGGATCTCTGCCGGATAATCGGCGCTGCCCAGACCCAGCAGACGGTATCTTCCGGTGCCGCATGAGATCTTGATGTGATCGTTTTCATCCACTTCAAACTCGACATCGGTGCCGTTCATACTTCCGGTGAGTGAAGCAAGTTTCTTGGCGGGGGCGGTGGTGATGCCGGGAACTTCGATCTCTGCCTCAATAGAAGAATTGATACGCAGTTCAAGATCTGAAGTGGTCAGTTCCAGCTTGCCGTCTTCGGCTTTCAAAAGCACATTATTCAGAAGCGGCATGATGGAGCTGCTGCTGATCAGGCCCCCCACTTTCTGAAGAGCCTTGTTGAGTTTTTCACGGTTTACTTTGAATTTCATGGGTTTTTTCTCCTGTTTAGTTTCTCTGATCACAGTTTTCTTATACTATATATTACAGAAAATCCCTTTGTCTTTTCGGGAAGAGAACTGTTTTATTGAAAAAGGTACTTGAAGTTTTCACGGCGGTCTTCCCCTCTCTGATTCCGGAAGATCCCCGGAACAAAATGAAAAACCCCCTGCATACTACTTATAATAATATTTACATTTATATATATTCAGTATAAGTAGTGCGGACCTTTTTTGTGAACAGTTTTTATTACATCTTTTCAATCAAGGGTTTGCAAATCATTTACCTTGTTAATAACCCTGATGACTCTTTTTGACAAATGTGAACAGTTTCAATTGTCATCAATCTGTTATGAAGTTATTAACAACTTTTGAACACCCTTATGAACACCTCTTTCTTCAATTTTGTTTAGGATCTCCTGATTTTCTGAAAACGACACCAATCTTAACACGACCGTATGTCAGGAGTATTTTCACAAGTGCCGTCCCCCCAGGTTCTGCCTGAAAAGCGCACAAGAGACAATGCTCCACTAAAATATAACTTTTTTTCCGGGTAATTGCAAATGAAAAAGGGAAAAAAGTTGAAAACTTCTCTCACTTCCCTTTTGCCTTGATTCCGGGGAGGAAAAGCTTCTGCAAGAAGTTGAGTGGATAAAAAAAACGGAAAAAGAGTTGAAAAATATTGACTTGCGGTGTATTTTTTACAGGTGTCAAAGGGATGAACCTTTGGAGACATTGAAAAATTGTTTCAAATAATTGGTTATGGACTTATGTGCGCCGGTAAAAAGAACAAGTCAGCTCTTGAATTGATCCTCAGCGATGAGGTGCAGTCTCTTCTTGATAATTTTGCTGCTCTCATTGATGCGCGGGTCACTTTTTTCGGACCCGACGGCACCCGGATGCGCCGTGGGAAAGAGATGTGCAACAGTGACTTCTGCCGCCATATCCAATCCTGTCCCGGAGGGCTTGCCCGCTGCCAGAAGATGGATCTTCTCAAACAGCAGGAGGCGATCCGGAAGCGTGATGTGATCCTTTACCGCTGCCATGCAGGAGCCCACGAGATCGTGGCGCCTGTGTTCATTCACGGCAAGTGCGCCGGATTTCTCATGATCGGTCAGTTCCGTGTGGATGATATGCTGCCCTCTAAAGATGCTCTTCTTGATTCATTTTACTGTCAGCTGCCCAAGTTCACCCAGGAAAAGCTCACAGCCATCACCGGATCGTTCCGGACTCTTATAGATTATATAAGTATAAGGGAGCTTGCAGTGCTTCAGAGCGACCGTCTGCGCCTTGACATCGACCGTTATATATCACAGCACGGCCACGAAGATATAAAACTGCCTGACATGGCGAAGAAGCTGGGCAGGAGTGTTTCCTCCATATCCCAGTTTCTGAGGCGGAACTACGGGACGGGATTCAAAGAGCTTCTCATCAACCACCGTCTCCGTCTGGCGGAGAGTTTCTGGAAATCCAATCCTGAAGGTACTGTTGCCGAAGCCGCTTTTGCCTCCGGCTTTCAGGATCAGTTCTACTTTTCAAGGCTTTTCCGCAGCCGCAAAGGGATGACCCCCGGCGAATACCGGGAACATCTCCGCTCAGGAGAAATCCCCTCTTCACCCCGGAAGTGACTTTTTTCCCTCTCTTTTTTGCAATAGCTGAAGAAGTTGAGAAACAATAATCCTTTGTAAGACTTGATTTTTTGCAGTTTTATATTATATTTTTATGATGCAGGGAGAAAATACAACGAATTTCAAGGAGGAATGATGAACTTTATTGAGCCGGAGTGGCTTTACCTTTTGACGGTGCCTTTTGTTTTGATGCCCCTTCTG
Source organism: Lentisphaeria bacterium (assembly GCA_017629975.1). GTDB lineage: Bacteria > Verrucomicrobiota > Lentisphaeria > Victivallales > Victivallaceae > UBA1784. Next base: position 3,205 of record JAGBWB010000225.1, on the reverse strand, counting down.
GCACTCATCGGCAGCGCAAAAAGAAAAAAACGTCTGACGGCGCTGTTGGGAAACAATGCCAATTCTCCTGAAGCAGTGCGCCTTTCAAAAACACGGCGCTTCTGGCGGGTGGTCCTCATCTGTCTGACTGTGTTTTTTATCGTCGGTGCATGTGCACGCCCCTCTTTTTATACAAAACTTCTCCCCTTTGAAGCCAAAGGAAGAGATCTGCTGGTCTTGTGCGACGTTTCAAGAAGTATGAACGCCGCTGACATCGCTCCGTCGCGGCTTCAACATGCCCGCTATCTTCTTCAGCAGCTCGCCTCAAGGGATAAAGGGGACCGTTTCGGACTCATCCCCTTTGCAGGCGATGCCTATCTGAGCTGCCCCCTCACCTCGGATCCCGTCACTTTCAAAGAGTATGTGGAAGATCTTTCCACCGACAGTGTCCCCGCCGGCGGCACCAATCTTGAGAAAGCCTTTCAGAAAGCGCTCCGCGCCTTTGAGGGGTCGGAGTCCAAAAACCGGGCGCTCATTCTTATGACCGACGGTGAAGAACTTCAAGGCAATATCAAAGAACTTACAGCACAGCTCACAAAGAAAAATATTCCCGTCTTTGCCGTCGGATTCGGCGATCCTGTCAAAGGAGCCGTGATCCCCAAAGCTCCCGGTGATCCCGCCCTTGTCAGGGATCAGCAGGGCAATATCGTCACTTCCAGACTCAATGAAAAACTTTTAAGCTCCCTTGCCGCCGCCACCAGAGGAGTCTACATACGCACCACCGCCGCAGAGTCAGGACTCCCTCAGCTTGAGTCCGCCATCAATGCCCTTGACCGCAGAACAAGAGAAAACACCAAAACCCGGCTCCCGGTGGAGGAATTCCCCAAACTTCTGGGTGCGGCACTGGCGGCGCTGCTTGTTTATCTGCTTCTTTCAGAGAGAAAAAGCGCAGCTCTTCTGCTGGCGCTGTTCCCCTGTTTTGTCTGGAGCGCTCCCTTGCAAACTCCTCAAAAGGAGCTGAAAAAAGAGCTGCTTCCTCCGGGTAAAAAGGTTCTTCCGGAAGATCCTGAGTCTCTTTACAATCAGGCGCGGACGATGCAGAAAAACAACAAAGAAGGATTTGAAGAACTCTACCGCAAGGTCATTTCACACAAAAACTCTTCCCCTGCTCTGCGTGCCATGAGTTTCCTCAATCTGGGGGTGGAAGAGCATTTGCGCTGCCGCAAAAACACCGGACAGGCGCTCAAACAGCTTCAGGAACAAAAAATTCAGGAGGCGCTCAAGACTCTGGACTCCTCTCTTGCCCTTGCCGACGGTGCCGAAGAACTTTACAGCACATCTGTGACCAATTCAGGCGAAACCTTGAAAGAACTTGCTCCCAACCTTGATCTGCTCAACCGGGAACGCAAAAAAATAGAAGAACTCAAAAAAAGAATGGAAGAACTCCTGAAACAACAGCAGAAAGCTCAATCCCAAACCCGTTCCGCCCGGGATCAGAACAAAGAGAAACCCCGGAACGAAGAGCAGAAAAATCAGCAGCAGCGATCCATTGAAAATGCTCAGAAAGAAAGTTCCCGTCTTCAGCAGCAGTCGCAGCAGATGAAGCAGAAAGAGATGGCTGACGCCGCCCGGAAAGCCGGTGAGGAACTTCAGAAAGCCGCTCAAGCCAAAAAAGAGGGCAGAGATGAGAAAAGTTCTGAACACCTTGAAAAAGCTCTGCGCGCCCTCGCCGGGAACAATTCTGAGAAAAAAGAAAGTGCAGACAAAAATAAAGAGGCAAACTCCCCTCAGAATCAGTCACAGCAGCAGCCGCAGCAGCAGCAGAACTCCCGCCCCGGGAACCAGCCGCAGCAGCGCCCCGGGTCTGAAACCCGCAAAGGCGCTGAACAGATGCTTGAACTTATGGGCGAAGATGATAAAAAACTGCGTTCAGCCATAAAAAAGAATATGCGTATGAGAAGAACGCAGACAGAAAAGGATTGGTAAGAAAAAATGATGATGAGAACTTTTCAAATACTCCTCTTTTGTGTTGTATTTTTTGCAGCCTTTGCCGCCGGAGCTCTGGAAGTCCGCCTTATACCTGTGCGGCGCAACGTCGTTTCAGGCAGATTCATTGAACTTCAGCTTGAGAGCGACAAACAGATCACAAAAATCGATGCCCCTGAGGTGAAAAATGCCCGGTGGGAGAACTCCTATACTTCAAGCGGTATGCGGAACATCAACGGCAAAGTGAGCTACACCCGTCTGCTTATGCTGGCTCCGGAAAAGGAGGGCGAAATAATCATTCCCCCTTTCAAGGTCACATCGGGCAGTGAAAGCGCCATGACAGGAGAAGTCCGGGTGCGCGTCCTGCCCCGGAAAAGCTCCAACACCGGCCGCGAAGCGAAGATCGAAGAGGCCGTACAGGGAAAGATGACCATTGCCGGTGATAAAAAGAGCTTTTACACAGGCGAAGAGATCACTATTTACTGCGATCTTCTTATTGATGAAGAGTTTCTCAACCAGATCCGCCCCAACTACTTCCCCGAACTCCTCAACATCGGCAACGCTGTTTTCACCACCTGGAACTACCGGAACACCAAGGTTAAATTCCAGCTTTCCCAGCCGGAAGAGATCCTTGTGAAAGAGCGTCCTTTCATCCGCCACAGATTTACGGCGCAGTGCCGGGTGATGATCCCAGGTCCCTTTGCACCGGGTGCGTCGGTCCGGGTGGGGATACTTCAGCAGAACCGTGAGGAAGATGACTTTTTCGGCGGTTTCGGCAGCAGTTTTTTCTCTTCCAGCCGTCTGGTGCCTTATACGGTCCGTTTCAATTCTGTAAAACCTGTTGAGATCCGGGCGCTTCCGGCGGTTCCGGCGGGAATGGTCTCTTCCGGACTTGTGGGCAAGTGGAAGATCACCGGTAAACTTTCTTCAAGTTCGCTCCATCAGGGAGAGGCGGCGGAGCTGATATTCACCTTTACCGGGGAAGGCTCCGGAGAAAATTTCCGCGCCCCTGACTTGAAACTTCCCGGCTTCAGGGTCTACCCCCCTGAAGTGACCAAAAAGCCCCGTTCCATTACGGCGCGGTACGCCCTCATACCTCTGGAACCGGGGGAAAAGATCATAAAAACGGCTCCGGCATACTTTGACACTTCCTTGCAAAAGTGGCAGAGCACCCCCTTTGAATTCAAAGCCGCCGTGGTGAAAACAGCTTCATCAGCTGCGGTGAAACAGAATTTTGCTC
>JAGBWB010000224.1 GCA_017629975.1 Lentisphaeria bacterium | reverse complement strand
TGAATCCGGGGGATATTGTGACTGTGCGCGGCGGTGTTTACAGAGGTCAAGTGGAAATCCGCCGTTCCGGAACTGCTGAAAAACCCATTATTCTCCGGGGTGCTCCCGGTGAGACCGTTCTGCATACCGCAGCTTACCCTGTGACCCAAGCATGGAAAAAGACTCCCGGGTACCGTTTCATCTATGAAAGTTATTCTCCCTACGCCGTCAGCATGCTTTTTGACTCCTCACTCATCACCCGCTACATGCCCGTTGAGGATATGACATACCTTGATAAGCAGCCCGGAGCGTACCTTCTGGATAAGAAAACGGGAAAACTTTATGTCAACACCTTTTCCGGACGTGATCCCAATATGCTCAACTTTATGATCGTTCCCTGGATGGGCGGCAACACTGAAGCCGGACACAGCGGCGGCAAAACGGGAAATAAAATTCAGCCCTTCTCTGCTGACACGACGGAACTTTACCGGTGGGTCAAAGGCTTTATTATCTACGGTAAAAACATTATCGTTGAAAATTTTACATTCGGATTCTGGCCCGGACAGGCGGTGCGTGTCAATGCGCCTGCTGAAAATGTGATCGTCCGCAACAACACCGCCTTTGGCGGAACCTGCGGTCTTATGTTCTATGGAGCGGTCATAAACAGCAAGATCGTGAATAACCGTGTTTTCCGGGTCGCGGGAACCGGGATCCAGCTTTCCGGAAGCGGTACAAAGTGTCTTGTTAAAGGCAACTATGTCTTTAACTGCGGAACCTGTTCACCTTTCAAGAGCGCCCCGGAGGCATCTTCAGGAAACATCTTTAACATTGCCCATTACGGCAGTTTTTCTTACACCGATATCATTGACAATATCGTTGTTTCCACCGATAACGAACGCTGCGGCAAAACACTGATGCGGAACAAAGGAGCCATCCGCCGCTATACCACTCAGACCGGAAACGTTTTCTACGGCGGCGGTGTCAGCCTCTATGCCGGTGAAAAGAGTTCTGCTCTTCTTGCCAACAATACCTGTTATCTGGGAAAAATCAGCATCGGCAGTCTCAAAACTGAGAACAAGTACACTCCTGTCATAAAAGACAATCTCTTTATTGAAAAGGGCGGCAGCCGCGATCCTAAATTTGCTGATGTCTACCATCGGGATTTCCGTCTTCAGCCCGACAGTCCCCATGTGGGCAAAGGCGCATTCCCCAAGCCGGGCAATGTACTTTATGTGAAGCCCAACGGCTCCGGCAATGGCGCGACCCCTGCAAAGGCCGCCTCTCTCAGCGCCGCGCTGAAAAAGCTCAGCGGCAAAGATGCAGTCGTTTATATGCTCCCCGGAACTTATACCGGTAAAGCTGTGACCGTAGGCGATGTGAAGATCGCCAATGCAGAAGGCGGCAGAGTGATCTGGAAAAACGGTGCATTGACCGGAAAAGGCAAGGTGACCGTTGACGGGATCATTTTCAACGATACTGTTTTGCAGATGAATGACTCTCTGATTGTGAAACGTACTGTTTTTGACCGGAGCAAAGTTTCTTCAAAGCATACCGTTTTTGAAAACTGCACTTTCAGAAACTCCAATGCTTCAGGCAGGATCACCATGCGTAACTCCTTTGTCTGCGGTACCGGAAATACCTTTGCCGTTGCCGGAATGCTCAGCGAGAACAACTTCTTCAACTCGGACAAAGCTCTGAAAGCATTCCAGAGCAAGGTGAAAGAAGCCCACAAGAGCCGTTTCGCCAATGTGAAGCTCAACAAAGACTATACTCTTCCTGACAACTCTCCTCTTACCTCTGCCGGACTTGATTGCAGCGTCATCGGCGGTCAGCCTGTCAAAGAATACAAGCAGCCCGTACAGATCGAGAATTTGCAGATCAAGCAGATCAGTTCCAACAGCGCTCTTATCAGCTGGGATACTCCCCGCCACTATTGCAATGTCAATGTGAGAGCCAAATGCGTTGAGACAAAGGAAAGCTTTTTCGGCGGTTCCTCCAATCAGGAAACAGGCTTGCGATTCACCGGCGGAGAGGTTGTCGTGCGTAATCTTCTTCCCGGCAAGAACTATGTTTTCAACTGCCATTTTTACTCTGTCCGCAAAGAACCCATGGTCACAAAGACCTTGAATTTCAGAGTCGATCCCAACTTCAAGCATAAGCCTGTGACACTTCAGGTGGATCCCAAAGCCCCCGGAGCGTTCCGCACTCTCACTGATGCTCTCTGCAAAGCAGGCCCCGGGGATACGATCATTGTGGGCCCCGGTATTTACACCGAACAGGTGAATGTCTATCTTTCAGGCGTTACCATCAAGAGCCGTGTCCCCGGCAAAGCCTGTCTTAACGTTGCCGGTTTGTTCAATTATGCGCTCAAAGTCAATGGCGCCGCTGATGTGACTGTTGATGGATTTCAGTTCATCGGCTTGCCTTACTCTGCCGGACGCAAGGCCCTCTGGATCAACCAAGCCAAAAACTTCACTCTCCGCAACTGTTTCTTCCACCGTGTGAACAGCAAGCGAGGCGGGGTGAGCAATATTCAGTTCCTCGGAAACAATGTTGAAGGAGTTCTTGTTGAAAATTGCGTCTTTGACTCCGGGTTCCACGGCATCTGGTTCTACCCTGCCAAGGATGTGATTATCCGCAACTGCTCTTTCTACGGCAACGGCGTCAACGCCATCCATGTGGGGTGCGAGCAGGGATGGAAGACTCAGATCTACAACAATATTTTCCAGGATACTGTTTCCAATCACCACACTGCGGCAGTGACTGTCGCGGAGCACGGTCCTCATATTTATTGCGACTACAATATTTACTGGAAGACCTCCAGGGCACCCAAACAGTGTTACTACGCTTTCGGACGCCACAAAACATCGCGCTCTTACAGTGCTCCCTGGTCTGTCAAAAAGAAAAATCAGCCTGAGACTCTGAAAGAAACTCAGCGGAGATTCGGTGTTGAGAAACATGCTATTGAAGCTGATCCTCTCTTTGCAGATGTGAAAAAAGCTGATTTTACTGTCAAACCCGGTTCACCTGCTTTCGGAAAAGGCAAAGACGGTAAGAATATCGGAGCGGATTTCTCAATTTTCAAATAAGAGATCCTCTTCACTTTTGAACGGCAGAATTTTTTTTCTGCCGTTTTTTTTTCTGTCGGAGTTGAAAAATTTTCTTTCAGGGTGTACCTTAAATCATCAAACCTTACACACGGATAATATTTTAACTGAAAAAGGAAAAAAGGTTGTGAAAAAAATATTTTTGCTTTCAATGCTGGCTGCGTCTGTTATTTGCAGTGCCGCAGAGTATTTTGTTTCCAACGGCGGCAACGACCGTTGGGAGGGAAGTTTCAAGAGACCTTTCAAGACGATCCACAAAGCCGCCTCAGTTGCCAAAGCCGGGGATATTGTGACCGTCAGGGGAGGGCGTTACTTGGAATTGGTTGCAATCCGGAACTCCGGAACTCCGGAAAAGCCCATTGTTTTCCGGGGCGCCCCCGGGGAAACCGCGCTGCTGTGCGGAGCGCTCCCTGTTGAAAAGAAGTGGAAAAAGGTTCCCGGATACCGTTTTATCTACGAGTCATTTTCTCCCTGGGAGATCAATATGTTTTTTGACTCGGTTCTGCTCAACCGCTATATGCGGGTGGATTCCTTTGAGATGCTTGACCGTCAGCCGGGAGCATTCATGCTTGATAAGAAAAACGGCAAACTCTATGTCAATACGCTCCGTGGGGAACACCCGGATTCACTGCGTTTTCTTATTATTCCTTTCCACGAAGGCGGCTCCCGCTATGGTGTCAACAGTGA
>JAGBWB010000223.1 GCA_017629975.1 Lentisphaeria bacterium | reverse complement strand
TTTCTTGACACCCGCCGTTTTCCTGATGAAAAATCCAGAGAAGAGTGGAAAATGACACGCTTCCGGCAAATCATTGCAGCTCATCCGTGGATCGCTTTGAAGCAGCACTTCAACTGGCACCGGATCCTGCTCCCTGATGCCCCCACTTTTTTTGAGATCACAGGCGTGACAAAATCTGACCGGGGCACCATGAATGTCCTTGCCAAAGAGGGAATCTTTGCGGCGGTGGATCATTACTTTGAAGGGCGCTGGTATCTGCCCGCACTTCTTCTGCCCCTTCTGGCAGTGACCGGGATCACCTATATGGGGACACTTCTTTTTCTCTTCCGCTGTCTCTTTCACTTCAAGCGCCGCTGGTATATGTGGCTTCTCTTTTTGGCGTTTGCGGAGTTCTACCTCTTTCTGCCGGGTCCCATCTGCGCTCCCCGCTATCAGATCCCGGCGCTGCCTCTCATGTGCGTTTTCGCCGCCGGAGCGCTGATTCCTGCCATGAGAATGATCCCTTTTCTGAGGAAAAGAAAAGTGGAATTGAAGTAAAACTTTCTTTTTCACTCCCTTCTTTCCATTGTATTTTTCTGAAAGAGTGCTATATTAGAATCCAAGTTGAAAACGAAGTCAGCAGCCTCCCGTGTTTCTCCCTTGAAAGGGCTGCATCTGCTGATAGAAAATAAGGATGCGTTGACAAATGAAAAACATTATTATTACCGCCTTGCTTTTTACTTTCATTTGTACTTTGCCGGGGGCAGAACAGATATTGATTTCCGGAAAAAAGAGTTCCTTTGTCATCGTCCACAATGGCTCAAGGAGCCGTCATTGCGCCCTTTTTTTGCAGAAAATGCTTCATTATGCAACAGGTGTGCAGCTGCCGGTGCTCCATGAAAATGAGTTTTCAGAGAAGACGCCGGCTATTTTTGTCGGCGCGACCCGGAAAGCAAAAAGTAAAAAGCTGCTTCCCGCTTCTTACGCCCGGTGGGAACACCGGATCGATATTGAAAAAGATGCCGTTTTTCTGACAGGTTCCGAATCTCCCGGTGACTCCGTTGCCCGGGGAAATATTGAATCCGGAACTTTGAAAGCGGTCATCACCTTTCTTGAACGCTTCTGTAACAGCTGTTTTTTCGCCCCCGCCCCCCTGCATGAATATATTGCAAAACAGCAGGAGATATCTCTGCCTGAGCGTTTCTCTTTACGGAAAAAACCTGCTATTGAATACTGTATGAGCAGATCAAAACAGCTTGAATACGACATTGCCACCAATGCCTTTTACTCAGGCAGTTTCTACAACTCTTACGGCGGCCACAGTTATCCCCAGGCTGTCCCCATGCAAAAGTATCTGAAAACCCATCCTGAATACTTTGCGCTCCGCGGCGGCAAGCGCGCTCCTACCCGTTTCAACCACCTTTGCATTTCCAATCCCCAAGTCAGGGAACTGCTCTACAAAAATCTTCTTGCACAGGCTGACTCCGGTCACACAATGGTTCAGCTGGGGCAGACAGACGCCTATCACCCCTGCCAATGCGCTCCCTGTGCCCGTCTTTACGGTATCGTTCCCAAGGGAAAACCCGGCAGCAAAGGTTATGATAAAGATCCTGCCTGGAAAGAAAAACTCTGGATCATGCACCGGGATATGGCAGCCAGATTTCAAAAGGAACGCCCCGGAAAAAGAGTGGCGATCATGGCTTACGGTCCCACCCTTACGCCTCCGCAGACATTCAAAAAATTCCCCTCCAATGTCTGGATCGAACTTGCGCCATTCAATGCAGAAACCATCCAGCTCTGGAAAAATCACAAGGTCACTGCTTTTTCTGCCTATCTCTACTTATGGGGAACCTACAATGCTGAAGGTTACACGCCGAATCAATCATTCAAAGCTCTGCGGTATGAAACTGCCGCCTACCGGAAACAGAAGATCCGCGGCCTCTACCGCTGCGGCTTCGGCGAACTGCCGGGACTTGCGGGACCTGCTTATTACATCTGGGGCAAACTCCTTGACGATCCCGGAGCAGATGTCAGCGCCATGCTGAAACAGTACTGCCGTTTTGCTTTCCCCGGAGCTGCCCCTGAAATGGAGCGTTTCTACGCCGCCCTTGACAAACGCCTTGAACTTCAACTCAAGGATCTTCCGGCAGAAGACTGGAACAGTGTTTCTCTTCTCACCGGCAGAGACAAAAGTTGGAAACCGTTTGAACTTTTCAAGCTGCGCTACCCCGAAAAGGTGCTTTCAAATCTTGAAAGTCTGCTGAAAAAAGCAGAAGAAAAAGAGAAAAACACCCGCATGAAAGTGGTACGGACGGAGTTTGATTATCTTTGCCATACCGCCCGGGCGGCACAGGCGGTGTTGAAGTTCCGGAAAAATACAAGCGACAGCAACTGGCGTCACGCCCTTGCTGCCCTTGAGAGCCGGGAAAAATTCATAAAATCTCTGCCGACACATAAAAACGGCTCCGTTTTCATGTACGGTCAATTCCTTTTCGGCAACACGGATATCCCCAAACTGATGATGGGCGGCAGACTTTCAGCAACGCTTTACGCCCCTTTCAACTGGGGAACGGAAAAACTCCGGAAATATGACATCAAGATCTCAGGCAGAGAAATCCGCGCCAACGCTCCCCAATGGCAATACCTTGTGCCCCACCACCGCTGGGTGGATGTTCCCAAAGAACTGCGTTCCACCACAGTTAAATTCCGCTGTGAAACAGTGCCTCAAGGGATAAAATTCATCTTTGTCCTGAGCAATGCCCGCAAAGAGCTGAGAAAAAAATATTACGCAAGAGTCTTTCTGGGACCGGAAAAGAAAAAACTTCAATTTTTCCCTGCCCGTTTTGACAACAGCCATCCCACCTGGTACAAGCTGGCGCTGACCAATGAAGAAAACGGCAACGCAGGCGCCAAATATACCGCCTGCAATAAAAGGATCGGTACAACCGTTTCCCCTGCCCCCGGCGTAAAACTTGCTCCCGGAGAGATCTCAATGGAACTGACCCTGCCTTTTTCAGCTTTTGAACGCCCCCCGCGTCCCGGCGAAAAATGGCTGCTGAATATCGCTTCCGGTGTACGCGGATGTGATCTTGTCTGGGAGTTCAACATGGATCAAACCGCCTATCGCCACACCACGATCAATAACGGAAAACTTATTTTCTGATCAATACAAAGGAGTTCAAAAATGATCAAAGTCTTCTCATTCATCATGGCAGCA
>JAGBWB010000222.1 GCA_017629975.1 Lentisphaeria bacterium | reverse complement strand
GAGCCACTGGGTCGCCCATGCGACCACGCCCCGGCTTCTGAACCACTGGCTGGGAGAAACCATCCACCCCGGAGCGCGGGGACACTTTGAAATGGCTGTGACCCTTTTCAAAGCTCTTGATATTTACTCTGAGGAGTCCCTCTGCAGCCGCATTTTCAACTGAGTTCCCCCTTTCTGTATACACAACGCCCGCAGAAGAAGCTCTCTTTTTCTGCGGGCGTTTGTTATTTTTTATGAAATGTTCAGCTGAAGCGCAACACCAGGGGCATAAAGGTCTCACAGCGCCCCATGACTTCGATCATCTTCTCTCCGGAAACGGTATATTCTGCACTTTCCCAGTTACCTTCTTTTGAAAGATACTCCACCTTGTCAAAGTTTCTGTCAACAAAGAGTTCCACAGAATCAAGCTGGTCGGTTCCCAGATTGAAAAGAATGCCGATCATGGAGTTGTCAGGCAGTATGCCGCCGCGCATATACATATCCACATCCCCTGTGTAATAAAGAGGCAGCTCAGCGGCGCAGCTCATGAGGCGGATGATCTGGCGCTTGCGGTTTTCACAGAGAAATCCGAAAGCTGAAAGCTGTCCGAAAGAGGGGGGCGTCCCTGCGAAAACGATCACAGTACCCCCAAGTTTATTGCGGTAGATGGTGCATCCGGGAGCGATAAAATCCCGTTCAACACTCTGGTTGTAGGGAGCATGGAAGATTTTTGAGTCAACAGTTGCCCCCAGCAATTCCAGTTCGCGCACATTTTCCTGAGCAGAAGTCACGCCTTCGGGCAGCATTTCGCCGGTAGCTTTTGCCAAACGCCACTCTTTCACCCGCACGCCCAGATGATCTTCATATCCCTTTTGGCAAAAAATTTCCGCAGCGGTACTGTCAAGCACCAGGACGCCGGAAAGAAGTTTTTCAAGCTCCTTTTCACTGAATGCCCTGGGTTGAAGTCCGTTCATAAAAACCACGCCGCCGGATTTTTTGCTGAAATACATGGGGATACCCATGCGTTCAAGCATCATCTGATGCCAGCTTTCACCGAAAACAGATTCAACCGGATTATAATTAAAATAAGGTTTTTCAGGCAGCGCAAAACGGGCGCCGAACCATTGTGCAGTGCGTCCGAACCCCGCAAGTTTCCGGTAAAATTCCTGATGTTCCGTCAGGATCTTGCGGTAGGCCGCAGCACTTTTCCACTCATTTCCCCTGAGACGGGAGATCCAGTGCTTGGCTCCGTCACACCCTTCAAGAAGGGATGCACTGTAATGAGAGTGAAGACTTGCGGCACTGGTACTGTAACGGTTCTGGGGGCAGGTGTCAGCTTCAGTGAGAACGATTCCTGCTTCCTCTCGGATCGCCGCCAGCTGGATCGCAGCACGCTGCATGACACCGGTAAAAAGCTGGGGGCCGCGCTGATTGTAATAACCGCAGTTGATGCGGATCAATGTGGGGTTCCCCTGCCCTGCAAATGCCCGGGCAACAGGAAGCGCATGGCGGATATCGGGGGCACAGGGACAATATCCCCCGGGGATGGAGGGATCGATCTCATCCACCCCCTGCCGCATACGTTTTGCCATATTGACCAGTGAATCGCACTGGATCTTATCAAAAATCTCTGCCAGACGGCGGTCTTCATCAGAAGTTCCATTCATATGTTCCCGCAGCTGAGCAATGGTCAGATCAAGTCCCGTCAGGCGCTTGAACTCCGCCATGTGCAGCGGACAGGCACAGCCGTGTCCTGAGCGTCCCAGAAGTCTGAAGTCATCATCAATAAGGATAAATCCGGGATGTGCTGATGCAATGGTTTTGCAGACATTGTAAAAATGCTCCTGCACCCCCTCATCAAGAGGGCAGCACACCTGGCGCTCAAGCTCATCCATCATGCCGACATACTTCCGGAAAGGATTCTGACGGTTGAGGATATAACCGTGTCCAATGGTGGATTGGAGCAATACGCCCCCTGAAATGCCATCTTTGGCAAGGCGCTCCTGAAAGCGCATAAATCTTTCGGTCAGCTCTCCTGCCTTATCCACCGGGGGATCCCCCTCAGGGACAAGAGTCATGTTGAAAAGAGGCAGATTAATAACGCCTGAACGCACAAGTTCAACGATATCATCGCAGATACGCTCAAGATTTTCCACTTCAAGAGGAACGATATTGAAGTTGAACATATTTTCCTCCGTGTTTTATATAAAACATTCAGCCAATATTTCTCTCTTTCAGACTCTGCAATGATTTGTCAGCAGAAAAGAGAGAGGGAACATCAATAGGCACTTGCAGGATTCGGACGCCAGGTAGGACCATCCCACTTCTTTTGGCAGTACTTGTAGTCAGGGGCGGCACTTTCCTTGGTCAGAACAGCGTGTCCATCAGCATAAAGGATCCAGGCAGCTCCAAGATGACGGAATCCCATCAGAAGATCCTGATCGGCTTTCTCTGTACGCTCAGGGAACCAGCGGCAACGGTAGTCAAACTTGCCCGCTCCTGCGCTGTCTGCCATAAAAATAAGGATCGAAGGCTTGGCAATGGTACTGAAACGTATGGCTCCTTTTTCGCCCGTCATTCGAGATGAAATCCCTACACTGAAGAAGAGTTCTTTGAGACTGTGAGGTCTGTTGCCCTGCTCACCGGGAGCGTAGACTCTTTGTGTAAGCCTTGCCTCGCCAACGGCGGGACAAAGAACTTTACTGCGGTAAGTCCTCAAGGTTCCCGAAACAGTTTTCTTGGACAAAGCGCCCAGATACTCACTGGAACTTCTGTGACGCCAAAGTTCTTTGTAACCATAGAAGGAGGAGTTGGAACGGTGGTAGTTGAAGTAGTTTGTGGCAGACACTTTCTGAAAAGGCACAAAGCCTTTGAAGTCATTGACATAGATTCCAAGATACTTCCCCAGAGTGTTGAAGTTGCTTCCACAGCTCGTTCCCTGCGCTCTGGCGCGTGCCTGCTGCAAGGCGGACAGCAGCATGGCGGCAAGAATGGCGATAATGGCAATAACGACCAGCAGCTCGATCAATGTAAAAAATCTTTTATTCATCAGCGTACTCCTCAGACATATATATAAACAACCTTTTACAAAATTATAATATATTCCCGAAAATCCGTAAAATCAAGCTATTCTTTGTCTGCCTCCCTCTGTTTTTGAACATTCTTGCGTGTAAAGCAGAAAAAAGAGGGGATTGCTCACTGCTGTTTTCTGAAGAGGATTTTCTCTCACGGCACTCCGGCGGGATCCGGAGCGCCATGTTTTTTTTCTTACAGCCCCAGAAGTTTTGAGATGTTTTCACGGGCGACTTTGCGGAATATTTCCTCAGAGATTTTCTTTTCGTCCCGGAGTTTGATGAGGAAATAAGCCAATTTTGCATTGGCGTCCGTGGGTTCAAGGCAGACATCCATACCGAAGCAGAGTCTGTCCTGAAATTCGGTCAGAAACTTGACGGCGTACTCCTCATCGCGCATAAGGGCGTTGGCGCCCGAACCTGCGGAAAGGTCTCCGTAAAGATTGGGGAAACGGCGCATGAGTTTGGGGACTGCCCCCTCTTTCACCTTGCCTTTGGGGTAGCCCGCCCGGTCGATCACCGTATCAAGCTCGCCGATTTCCGCCCAGAAGGTCTGACTGTGGCCCAGCATGATCAGGTCGGGGAACTGCTGCAAGGTCTCGGCAAGTCCGGGAAGTCCCGGTTCGTCATAGATGCCGTAACATCCACCGATACGGTGAGCCAGATGAAAGGTCAGAGGCAGTTTGCACTTTGCGACGGCGCGGAAGAAATTCTGCATGTGGGGGTCGTGAAAAGGCAGATTGAAGGTCACTTCGCCGACACCTTTGCACCCCATTTCCTTGTACTGTTCAAAGATCATTTCCAGCGGTGCCTGGGGGGAATAGTTCACGGCGTAGGGGTGAACGTTGCAGAAAGGAATGAATCTGCCGGGGAACCGCTCTGCCGCTTCAAGGATATCTTCATTGGGCGTGGGGGGATAAAACTCAGGTCCCAGAAGGGGCATCAGAACGCCTGCATCGATCTGGTGTTTGTCGTAAAACTCAATCAATTTTTCAGGTGTGACCCATTTTCTTGACCCCTTGGGGCCGTAAACAGGGACCTTGCGGTAGGCGTGGGCATGAACATCAATAAACATTTTTCCGGAACTCCTTGTTAGATTTCTGCACTTGCAATTTTTCATATGTTTTGCAATTGCCTCCATAATGTAACTTCACTCAAAGTTTTTTTCAACGGCATTTGCGGGAAATTCAGTGAATTTTGACAAGAATAAGGTAAAAGTGATTTGTATTTCACAGAAAAACGGGTTATTTTATAACAGCCCAATGGTTCAAAAAAAAATTGAATTATCATAAGGAATTTTCACCATGAGTAAACTTGCCCTCTACGGCGGCACTCCCGTCCTGAAAGCCAAAGACGAAAAACTGTTTCACTGGCCCATTGTCAACGATGCCATGCGTCAGGCACAGCTGGATGTGCTTGAAACAGGAAATATGTCCGGAACCGATATCTCCCGGAAGTTTGAAGAGGAGTTCGCCAAGTGGAACGGCGTCAAGTACGCTCTCACCCATAACACCGGAACCAACTCCCTTCTTTCCGCCATGTACGGCGTGGGACTTGGTCCCGGCGATGAATTGATCTGCCCCTCCATCACCTACTGGGCAAGCTGCACCGCCGCCCTGAGCCTCGGAGCGGCCGTGGTCTTCTGCGACATCTGCGAAAAAGATCTCCAGATCGATCCCGAAAGTTTTGAAGCCCATATCACCCCCCGCACTAAAGCTGTGATGGTGGTCCACTACATGGCACACCCCGCCGATATGGATAAAATCATGGCGATCGCCAGAAAACACAACATCAAAGTCATTGAAGATGTCTCCCACGCTCAGGGCGGTCATTACAAGGGGAAACTTCTGGGAACTTTCGGTGATGCCGCCGGTATGTCCCTTATGAGCGGCAAATCCTTTGCCATCGGCGAAGGCGGCATGATGCTGACCAATGACGAAGAGGTCTACCGCCGGGCTGTCCGTTTCGGACATTACGACCGTATCCCCGTGGCTTTCGCCAAAGAGGAGTTCGCCGCCACCAACATCGTGCCTTTCGGCGGTCAGAAGTTCCGTATGCACCAGATTTCCTCCGCCATCGGTCTGGAACAGCTGAAAAAGTATGATGCCGAAATCGCCGAAATCGACAAAGCCATGAAGTATTTCTGGAACGGTATCAGCGATATCGAAGGTCTGCGCATGATCTATCCTGAAGATCAGGGCAGCGACAAATCCGGTTGGTACGCCAGCCGTTTCGGATATGATCCTGAAGCCTTCAGCGGCGTCACCAATCACGTCTTTGCCAAGGCGCTCAACGCTGAGGTGGGCGGCGAATTTTCCGCCGGATGCAACTTTGCGCTCCACCACTCCGAAGTCTTTTACTCCACCGATATTTACGGTCACGGCAAAGCCACAGCTTCACTCAATCTGCCCGCAGGAACCGATTTGCGCGCCCTCACCGGCGAACTGCCTGTTGCCGACCGGATCAACTCCCGTCTGCTGGGCGAACCCTGGTTCAAGCACTGTGACACCGCAAAAATCGACTGCTACATCGAAGCGGTCCGCAAGGTCGCGGAAAATCATCAGGAGCTTCTCGCCGAAGCTCAGGAAGATTCAAACATCGGCAACATCGCCCTGACCCACCGCAGAAAATAATTTCCCTTTTAAATCAAGAGCAATTTTCCGGAAAATACCACGGAAAATTGCTCTTTTTTTGTTGTCCGAATTTAATCTGATGCTCAGATGCCGGCTTCTTTCCGCGCCCTGGCAAGGTCGGCAAAGAATGCGCCTTCACCGGGGATCTGAAATGAGGCGTAACATTCAGCAAAAGGCGCCCCGCAGCGGTAACCATTGTATTTATCCTCAGTCCGCTCCCTTTGAGCGATTTCATCACCATTCTGACACACATAGAGCTTCAGAAGTTCGCACTTCTTCGCCATAATGCGTTCATCAAAGGGAAAATAAAAATCCTGCGGAAAATTGCGGCACTGCTTGTTCTGGCGGTAAAAATAGAGTTCAGAGGGTGTTTTCAGCAGGGCAAGCGCCTTGGAAACAGCCGCTCCGCACATCACATGGTCAGGGTGGATATCCACGGGCCAGTGGGTGATGACCGCTGCAGGCGGAAACTCCTCAAGCCACCGGGCGATGAGGCGGCAGGTTTCGATCCCTGCGGCACAGGTGCCGTCATCCTTTTCAGGAAGAAAACGGGGTTCCACCCCCAAACCGGCGCACACCTTCTGTTCTTCAACTGTACGGATCGCGGCACACTCCTCAAAGGAAACGCCCTGCTCCACCAATCCCCCCTCTCCGCGGGTGTAGGTACAGACGTGGAGCTGATACTCAGGCAGTTCGCTCAAAACCAGCGCCAGAGCGAGTCCGGCGTTGATATCGTCAGGGTGTGCATTAAAAAACCATACATTCTTTTTCATAATGGATTCCTTATTTACTTGCTGAAGGGAGCAGCGGGAAATCCTGCCTTGTTATACAGATTTCCGCTGGGATTGTTCTGCCAGGCGTAACGCACGCGGCAGGGTTCCGGGACCTTGCTTGAAGAGATCACCACAGTGTCCTTTTCAATGACCGCTTTCTCAGCCCAGAACCATTTTCCGTCCTTGCCGCAGAGAGCGAAGCCTTCAAGCTGGGTTCCGGGAGAGTTGCGCACCAGAGGGGCACTCTTCTTGAGCCGTCTGACGACATTGTGGAATGCCGGAACCTCCTTTGCAACAAGTCCACCGTGGAGATTTTTGAAAGAAATACGCAGAGCATTCCCTTGCCGCACAACCTTTGTCACTTCAGGACCGGCAAAGGGGACCTTTTTGTCGTAAACATTGGCAAGGGCAATGGCGGCAAGTCTTTCGCCGGGAACAGTTTTGTCGACGGGGTGAATGTCATTTGCTTCACCCGCATCAATCAGGATCGCTTCACCGGTGAAAGGCACATCCAGAGCGGCGCTCTGAGCGGCACGGAAGAGAGTCCATGCCGGTTCCGCTGCCGGATCCTTGCTTTTGGCCATCATATTGGGCAGATTGCACCAGTAGAAAGGAAGATCGTTGATTTCAAAGGCTCTGCGCCAATCCTTGACCAGCGCCCGCTGCAAAGCGGCGTATTCACTGTGATACCGGGTGTTGCTTTCGCCCTGATACCAGATGACTCCGTTGATACCGTAAGGTATAATGGGAGCGATGGAGCCGTTGTAGACCCGCTGACCGTTAAAAAATTCACGGGGCGGCTTGCCGGGATCTTTGGGGGAATTGGCGACTTTTCCTCTGAATCTCTTTTCCTGGAAACACTCCCATTCCGCATGATCCAGATTTTTTTTGCCGATGCTCACAGGCTGTGAAAAATAACTGCCGCTGCTCAGGGGATTGTAAAAACGGAGCATGATCTCATGCTTTCCGGGAGCAAGATCTTTCAGGGTAAAACGGGGAAACAGATTGCGGATCGCCTTTTCCAAGGGCCACTCTGCCGCTTTTTTTCCGTCCACCCAGAGGGTAAAGGAGTGACGGAGCCGTGCCATGTTGACTGCCACGCTCTTACCCTCCTGAAGAGAAGCTACTTCAAAGGTGCGCCGCAGCCAGGTCACGCCGCCGGGGATCCTGGGGGGAGTGACTTTTTTCCATGCAGTCCCGGCACCGGGAACTTTATGGGGGGTATCCTGACGATTGACACTTTTTGCCCACGCTTCAACATCTGATGCATACTTTTTGACGGCAGCAGGATAACGTTTCAGATTTTCTGAAACCCTGCTGTCCCGTTTCAATGTTTCGGGAACTGAGTTTTTCAAAGCATCAACAGTCATCCACGTTTCAATGGGAGAGCCGCCCCATGAAGAGTTGATGAGACCGATGGGACGGTTCAATTCGCTGAGAAGTTTTTTGCCGAAAAAGTAGGCAACTCCGGAAAAGTTCAGCACATTTTCCGCATCTGCATAAACCCACTTGCCGCCAATCTCCTCTTGAGGAAGAGCGCAGCTTCTTACGGAAACATTGAAAGCCCGCAGACGTTTTCCGGCGGGATCGGCTTTGACAGCGGCGGCATTTTCGCAGCGTGAAATACGGAACGCCATGTTGGACTGTCCGGAACAGAGCCACACTTCGCCCACCACCACATCCTTGATGACAAGATCGTTCACCTTGAGTTCAAAGGGCCCCTCGGGAGAGTTTGCCAGATTGAGTTCCACCCGCCATTTTCCCTCTTTTCCGGCAACGGCGGAGCGTTTCTGCCCGTTGAACTCCACTGTTACCTTTTCACCGGGAGCAGCTTTGCCGAAAACGGGAACCCTGGCGCGCCGGGCAAGAACGGCGTGATCAGAAAAGATCCCCGGAAGTTTCACTGCCGCACTCAGGGAAAATGCCAGAGCGGCTGCCGCAAAAACCATTAATGTCTTCATAAATTTTTCCTTGTATTTTTTATTCAGCTTTCAACACCATCGTACTGACGGCTCAAAACCGCCCGACGGTGAAGATCTAATTTTCCGCTGCCCAGCATGGGCAGATCATCCACTTTGATAAAGTTGTCGGCGTGAGGGATCCACAGATTCGGGATCTTTTTTTCCCTGAGCTGCCTGACGATCTCTCCCGGTTTCACAAGAGTCTCATCGCAGTAAAAGACAAGCAGCTTTTCCCCTTTCCGGGCATCGGCGGCGCCTCCTACGGCAATGACCCGCCTGTCGGGAAGAAGAATGTTGTTGATCTCGCGCTCCACAAGTTCATGGGGGACCATTTCACCTGCGATCTTGCTGAAGCGGGTGAATCGCCCTGTAATGGTAATAAAGCCGTTGCGGTCCATGTGACCGATGTCGCCAGTGATATACCAGTTATCCCGGATCACCTCTGCGGTCTTCTCAGGATCATTGAGATAGCCTTTCATGACGATGGCTCCTTTGACGATGAGAAGTCCGTCACAATTTTCTTTGCGGAGCTCAAATGTTTCGGGATCGACGATCTTGACACAGACTCCGGTCAATGCCGGACCGATGCTGCCCTTTTTAGCGATCTTGGTCCCCAGATCGGAAACAGAAGAGGCGATATTGATGGAAACGATGGGTGAAAGTTCAGTGCTTCCGAATCCTTCAGAAATGGCAAGTCCGGTCATTTCGTAATATTTGTCGGCAATATCACTTCTGAGTTTTTCCGCCCCGGCTACTGTAAGACGGATGCTTTTGAAATCCTCAGGCTTTGCTCCGCGCATATAGATCTGCAAAAATCCGGGAGTGGTCATCAATACGGTGATCTTCTGTTCCCGCAGCACTGCTGCTGCAAGTTTTGCATCCAGAGCATTTGGGATCATCACGACCCGCGCTCCAGTCAGCATGGGGAGCCAGAGGCAGGTGTTCATGCCGAAAGAGTGAAAGAGAGGCAGATTGCCCAGAATACGGTCATTCCGGTGCCAGTCGGTGGTTTTGATCACAGCGGCAACATCGCCGTTTATATTGTGATGGGTCAGCATGATCCCCTTTGGATTCCCTGTGGAGCCGCTGGAAAAAATCAGTACCGCCACTTTATTCACATCATCCCAGCTGCCGGGGGCAAGGAGCCGCATCAGCTCTCTGCTTGAAAGGATCCGCAGCACAGTATGCCAGAAAAATTTCCGTCCCCTGCCGCCGTAACGTTTTTGTATATCCTCAATAAAAATCATTTCCGGGAGGGCTTGGATCTTCATTTTCTCAATAAAAGCTCTTGAGGTGATAATGTGGCGGATCCCTGCTTTTTCAACGGAGCTCCGCACAGATTCAAGAGAGGCCGTATAATTGAGCATGGCAGGAGTCCTGTCTGTCAGCTGCACGCCGATGATGGAACAGACTGCCGCCACACTGTTGGGAAGCATCACGCCCATATATTCCTCATCGGCATGACATATCCGGCGCAGATAGCGGCTGATCATGATTCCCTCCACCGCCACTTCAGCGGCGCCGGGGAGATAAAATTCTTTTCCGTCGTACTCGCCCACAACGCATCTGCGGGGGAATTTTCTGCCTAAAAAGAGAGCCTGAGAGTGAAAAGGCTTTTCTTCGGGCTGAGGGATCAATTCTGTTTCCGCCGCAAGTTCGGACATGGCGATACGGATCTCATAGGCGTTGCTCTGCCGGGGAATGGGATTGCCCACTGTCACCGATGCCGGGTGCGGTGAACAACTGAAACGACGGAACTTGAATTTTCCCCGGTAGCAGGAAAATATACTTCCCCAGGTCATACCGATATGCAGCGGTATGATGGGAACATCGGTCTCTTCAGGCAGCAGCAGAGACATGCCGTCTTTGAATCCGGACATGGTTCCGTTCCGGGTGATATCCCCTTCGGGGAAGACGCATACCAGTTCCCCGTTCCGGAAAAGTTCTTTTGACCGCTCAAAAAAGCCTATCAGCTTTTTGGGACCGTTGGGAACTTCGATCAATCCTGCGGATTTGAGAAGCGGCCGGATCAGAGGAATGGCATTGTAATATTCGGAGTCCATCATAAAACGCACCGGCCGGGAGGTGCAGGCGGTGACAAAGAGCATGTCCATGAAAGAAGCGCGGTTGGCGATGAGAAGTGCCGGACCTTCAGCGGGGATCCTTTCGCCGTTCCACACTTTGAGACGGTAAAAGGTCAAAAGCAGCAGCTTTGTGCACATCCGCAGCAGGAACTGGGGCATAAGCAGAAAACTGATCACGCCGACAGCAAAAGTCAGCACAGAAAATCCCCAGGCCACATGAAAGACCGGGATGTTCAATTCATATATGAGAAAACTCAAAGCGACCGCCGAAAGG
>JAGBWB010000018.1 GCA_017629975.1 Lentisphaeria bacterium | reverse complement strand
TCCATCGGCGACGCCCTGGTGGTTCTTGCCAACAAAGAGTACTACATCGTCAAGCAGGGTAACTACGGAAACCCCATTACCGGCAGTCCCGCCGCCGCCTCGCGTTACATTGAGTGCGGTCTTTCAAAATTGGGCAGAGAGGTCCTTTTCAACGATGATCTGACCGAATTTGTGGACTCCTATGACGGCAGAAGTAAAGAGCCTGTCGTGCTGCCGGTCAAGATCCCGAGCCTTCTCATGCTGGGCAGCGACGGTATCGCCGTCGGTATGGCGACCACGATCCTGCCCCACAACTTCTGCGAACTGCTTCAGGCGCAGATCAGCATCCTCAAAGGTGAAGAGTTTGCCGTCTATCCGGATTTCCGTCAGGGCGGCCTTATGGATGTCTCTGAGTATGACAACGGAAACGGAAAAATCATACTCCGTGCCAAAATCGAACTCGATGAAAAACACAAAAAACTCATCATCCGGGAAATTCCCGCCGTCTGCACCTCTGAAAGTCTCATCGCCTCCATTGAAAAAGCGGCGGATAAAAACAAGATCAAGATTTCAGGCGTCAAAGATTTTTCCAGCGCCGAAGCGGAAATTGAAATCACTCCCACCCGCGGTTACGATCTGGAAAAAACCCGGCAGGCGCTCTACATGTATACAGACTGCTCCAAATCCGTTTCCGTCAACCTGACGGTCATCCGGGAGGGACGCCCCTGTGTTATGACCGTCAGCGAAGTCCTTCAGCGCAACACCGAAAAACTGCTCTACTATCTGAAGCGGGAACTGGAAATCGCCCTTGAACGGCAGGCGGAACTTTTCCATGCAAAAACCCTTGCCCAGATCTTCTTTGAAAACCGTATCTACAAACGCATTGAAGAGAGCGAGACCCATGAACTTGCCATTGCCGAAGTCCACGCCGGAGTCGCCCCTTTCAGGGAACTTCTGAAACGGGATGTGACCGATGAGGATGTGGAAAAACTTCTGGCACTCCCGGTGCGCCGTATCGCAAGATTCGATATTGAGAAAAACCAGAGAGAACTGGCTGAGATCCTTGAAGAGATGAAGCAGCTGAGAAAAAAACTTGCCCATCTCACAGATTATGCCATTGACTATCTCACGGCTCTGCTGGAAAAATACGGTCCGGATTTCCCCCGGCACACCGAAATTGAGCATCTGGAAAAAATTGACCGCAGCGCCGCCGCTCTCAACAACATCAAGATCGGTTGGGACCGCCGGAACGGTTACATCGGTACTGCCGTCAAAAGTGATGACACTGTGGTCTGCAATGAATTTGACCGTCTGCTGTGCACCCGGAAAGACGGTACATATAAAGTCATCGCCCTGCCCGGGGACAAGTTCTTTATTGATAAGCTCTATGACTTCCGGCGCTATGATGCGGAAACCGTTTTCGGTATCGTCTACAAAGAGACTAAAACCGGCAAGTATTACGGGAAACGCACCTCCATCGGCGGCTATATCATGGATAAAGAGTATCAGCTCTGCCCCGAAGGATGCAAACTGGAACTGATGACTCCCCGCGCAGATGCCATATATATCCTCACTGAAAGTACCGGGAAAGGGAAAAATACCACCCGCGAGATCAATCTCATGGAGTTCCCGGTACGGTCGGCAAAGGCAAGAGGCGCTTTGATCGGTTCAAAGAATTTTGTCAAGATCACCCACAGCCGCTACCTGACCGAAGAGGAATTGGCCCGGTTCAGCGGTCTTGCCGTTGAATCTGAAGAACCTGCCGCCAATGCCGAGAGTGCTCCTGTTGAAGAGGTCGGCACAGCTGAAGCTCCTCAGGCGGAAACTGTGAAAACAGCTCCCGCGCAGACAGCACAGACGGAGCTTGAAAAAGCTCCGGCAGAGAAGGAAAAAGATGAAGCGCCCGCAAGTGCTCCGGCAGAGCCTGTGAAAACTCCCGTCACAGATGCTGACGGCGACACACCGCTTCTGGGGGATGTTCCCCCGGATCCCGTGGAAGAAAAAGAGGCAGCCAGGAGCAGTGCCAAAAGTACACGGAAAAATGAAGAAAAATCCCCCGACGGGGAGGATGATCTGGGAATAATCCAGCCGGAATTCGGCTTTTAACTGATGAATCAAGGAGTAATTTCTTATGGCTTTGATGCAGTGTTCTTTACGCTCCGCCGTGCTGGGCAAAGGATGCAATGTCAATGTGATCGTGCCGCAGAGTTATGAAAGCGACAACCTGACTCCGGGAAAGCGCCGGGAATACAAGGTACTTTATCTGCTTCACGGTCTTTCTGATGACTATTCGTCCTGGCTCCGCCGCACCTCCATTGAGCGTTATCTTGACAATCAGGGCGTGGTGGCAGTCATGCCCGATGTGGACAGAAGTTTCTACACCGATATGAAACACGGTCTCAAATACTGGACCTTTATTTCAGAAGAGCTCCCTGCACTGATCAAACAGCTCTTCCCGGTGAGCTCCAGAGCGGAAGATACTTATGTCGCCGGATTTTCCATGGGGGGATACGGCGCCTTGAAACTTGCCCTGAGCCATCCGGAGCGTTTCGCCGGATGCGGTGCCATGTCCTGCGTTACCGATATCGCCGCAAAGTTCGGTGATCCCCGGTACGAAAGCTGGCAGTTTGAAGATATTTTCGGAACTCCTGACCAGCTGGCAGCTGACGGGAACGATCTCTTTGAACTCCTTTCCAAAGCAACTTCCCAACCGGCAACTCCCCCTGTCATCCACATCTGCGGCACAGAAGATTATCTCTGGCAGGACAATGTGAAGATGAAAGAGGCCTTTGAAAATGTCAAATGGCCCCGATACGTTTTTGAAAGCCATCCCGGTGTGCACAGTTGGGACTTCTGGGATAAACACATTCAAACGATCTTGAAATTTTTCTTTTGCCAATGATAGAAGTCGCAGCCAAAATTGAAGTGCATCGGGCATTCCTTGTGGGCATCGCCTCAAACAACGAGAGCGATGCCGAAATCATGGAACAGCTCGATGAACTGGCTGAACTTGTCAGAAACGTTGATCTGATTCCTCTTGAACCGGAAATCGTCCACCTGAGAGCTCCCCACGCTCAATATATGATGGGCAGCGGAAAAGCTGCGGAAATCGCCCAGCTTATTCAGGAGTGTGAAGCAGACTGCGTTATCTTTGACACCACCCTGACGCCTTCACAGCAGCGCAACTGGGAACGCCTGACAGGCGTCCCTGTCACCGACCGGGAAGAGATCATTCTGGATATCTTTGCCCGCAGAGCCCATACCCATGAAGCAGTGCTTCAGGTCGCCCTTGCGCGCGCTGAATATTCCCTGCCCCGTTTGTCCCGGGCATGGAGCCACTTTTCACGGCAGCGGGGCGGCGGCGCTACAAACCGCGGCGAAGGCGAAGCGCAGCTGGAAACCGACCGCAGACTTTTGCGGCGCAAGATCCAGCAGCTCACCGAAGAACTGGAACAGATCCGCAAACAGCGCACCACCGGCAGAAAAGCAAGACTCCGCCGTCCGGTCCCCCAGGGGGCCATCGTTGGATACACCAATGTGGGCAAATCATCTCTTCTCCATGCGCTGACAGGAGCCGATGTTCTGGTCAAGGATCAGCTTTTTGCCACCCTTGACCCCACCGCGCGCAAAGTGGATCTGGGCAACCGTACCGAACTTGTTCTTATTGACACAGTGGGTTTTGTCAGAAAACTTCCCCATTCTCTCGTTGAGGCTTTCAAATCCACACTTGAAGAGGCGGTGCTGGCTGATTTTCTGCTGCTGATGCTTGATATTTCTTCACCTCAGCTTGAACAGGAGTGGGAAACCACCCTTGAGGTCCTTAAAGAAATCGGCGCCGATGAGAAAAAAATTCAGGTGGTCTTCAACAAGATCGACCTGATAGATCCTGCGGAAGATGCCCTTTTGCTGGCAAGACTCAAAGGACTCTTTCCTCAATCCCTTTTTATTTCAACTGCCACAGGAGAAGGCTTTGATCTGCTGAAACAGCGTCTGGCTCTTCTTGCCGGGGCAGAACAGAAAGTTTTGGAACTGACTCTGCCCCCTGACAGAGCCGATCTTGTCGCTTTTGCCTACTCCGCAGGCAAAGTATATGAATGTAACTATCTGGAAGACGGCAGTGCAGAAATCGTTTTTTCCATAGATGCAAAACTGCACTGCAAATACAAGGAGTTTATCAAAGATGAAATGTAAAGTGATTTTCTTTCTGCTGCTGACGGCGGTGATCATCACCGCCAATCCGGGCACTCCGCAACTTTCCCCCTGGGACGCATGGCGCATGGCATACACCAGCTTTGAACAGGGAGAAGAATTCAGAGACAAGGGTGAGTACACCAAGGCAAAAAATGCTTTTGACAAAGCACTTGCGTACTACAATATGGTCCGGGAGAAACGTCCTGACTGGAACCAGAAGGTCATTTCAGAACGTATTGCCGACTGCAAAAACGAAAGCCGCCGCATGAGTACACTCCTGGGGCCTTCTGTTTCCACCAAGTCGCTTGAAAAAGAAGAAAGATCCCGCGAAACCGCCGGGGCAGCCGATAGAGAAAATAAACTGCGTAAGGAACTTTCTGAAGCCAAAGCGGAACTTGAAGAGCTCAGACGCCGGAACGAAGTTCGCAAAAATTATGAGTCCGAAATCAGTAATCTTCTCAGAGACCAGAGAACTCTTCACGAAAGATACTCACTTCTTGAAAAGCGTTTCCGCGCTCAGGAGGAAAAACTGGCTCTGCCCGATCAGAGAGTCCAGGAACTTGAATCCCGTCTGGTCGCCATGAGACTTCAGCTTGACCTTGCACGCAAGGAAAATGCCGCCGCCCGTAAACAGTCCGCTGCCGCAGATGCCGGACGCATCGCTCTTGAAAAAGAAAAAAAAGAACTTGAAAACGCCGGGAAACAGCTCGCCGGAGTCATTGATGCCCAAAAGCAGCAGATCAACGAGAAAAACACTCTGCTTGAAAGGCTTGAAAGAAATCTTAAAAGTGCCGAAAAAAGCATTGCTCAGCTGAACAACTCCCTGAACAGCAGTAAAAGCGATACCAATGCTCTCCGCCGTGATCTTGATTCCCTGCGGGCAAAATACCGTGAAGCACTGGCAACAGCCGGCGGCGGTGAAAGAGCCAACCGCAAACTCCTTGAGGAAAACAAAAAACTTCAGGAGTCCAACAACGCCTTGCGTAATGCGGAGCAGCAAAGCAGCCGCCAGAGTGCACGTTTGCAGCGTGAAACAGAAGATCTGAGGACAAAACTTTCTGAAGAAATCGCAAAAAACAGCACCACCTCCCGGCAGCTCAAAGAGAAAAACAGCCGACTTGAATCCCTGAATGCTGAAGTCAACCGCGAAAAAGCCAATGCCGCCATTCTTGCAAGAGAATTGGAGTCCATGCGGAACAGTGCCAATAACAGCGCAGCTGAGCTGAAACAGCTTATGTCTGACAATACCGAACTCAAAAAGCGCCTCAAATTCCGGGAAAGTAAAGACTTCAAAAATCTGACGGCAGCCCGCAACGCACGCAAAAAAATGCAGGATGAACTGCGCAAATATGAGGAACAGATCGCCGCTTTGCGTTCAGAACTCAAGATGAACAGCGACAAGTTTACCGCTCTTGAACGCTCCGGCAGAGAATTGCAGTCCGAGAACCGGAAACTTCATGCAGAAAGAATCAATTACGAAGACAGACTGAAAAGTCTGAGCGCAGCTTCTCTGACCTCTAAAGAACTGCTGCGACAGTACAGCGAACTTAAAGCCAACTTTAACGCCTTGCAGGCAGAAAACCGCCAGAACAAACTTGCCGCTGAAGCAGCCAAACCCCGGGAAGCGGAACTGGCAAGCATCAAACTCCGTCTGGCAGAACTTGACGGCTTGAAACAGCAGCTGCGCCGGGAACAGAGTTTCAATGAACAGCTCAACGCCGTCAAAAACCGTCTGGAACAGGAACTCAGACAGCTCCGGGCCGCCGGAAAAGAAAATGCAGAACTCAAAGCTCAGCTGGCTGATTACAAGATCATTAAAAGCGAAGTTGAGCGTTTGCGGAAACTTTCTGCGGAGCTTTCCGGTGCTCAGCAGTACAGTGCCCAGATCGCAGAACTGAAAATGCAGATC
>JAGBWB010000221.1 GCA_017629975.1 Lentisphaeria bacterium | reverse complement strand
CCTTGAAGCCAAAAGGATCGCCCTCTTCCGCAGAGAGTATCTTGACAATCTCATGGCCGCCTCCCGCAGCTATCTGAGCCGTACTCAGGCTGTGAAAGGTGTTACCATGCGTATGGATGGAACCCCCATCTGCCTTATTCCTCAAGCTGACCCCAAAGCTCCCAACGCCGAAAAGGTCGCCACCAAAGTTGCCGTCAAACTGAATGCGGCAACTCTTGATGTCACCTTTGAGTGCGTTGAACCTGATTTTGCCCAAACAGTCGCTCCGAAGCGTGCTTACGGGGACAAAGAAACATGGAGAGACAACTCTGTTGAGATTTTCCTGAATCCCTCCGGCGACCGGAAAAACTACTATCAGCTGATCGTCAACACCAAGGGTTCTCTGACTGATTTCAAGAGGTACAAGGACGGACAGTCAGCCAAACTTGACACCTCCTGGCGTTCCGGAGCAAAAGTTGCGGTCATTCCCGGTAAGGGCGCTTTCAAAGTGACTGTTTCCGTTCCTCTTGCTTCTCTGCCCGGTCTGAACAAAAAAGGATTCCCTGCCAACTTCAGCAGAAACCGCGTTCTTGCTCCTCAGGGCAACCGTCATGTCCACTACAAGTGGTCACGGTATGCCAAAGGGTTCCACGACCTTGAAAACTACGGCATGCTGACTTCCGGCGGCGAAGAGGTACTCTTTGATCCCGGATTTGATATGATCAAAGAGACAAGCAAAAACTCCCGTTTCTGGGGCTTCACCAAAAACAAAAAGTTCTACGGCTGGTACACCGGAACTCAGAAACCCAATGATTATGTTCTCCACGACGACAAGGTGTTTTTCAGCGCTCCCCGTTCCATGAAAATCGTCTGCAATGATTACAAAAGAGGCAATTCTGTGGGACAGTACTTTACCGGAAAACTGAAATCCAACACCACCTACCGGATCAGTTTCAAAGTCAAACTTGACAATGTGGTCCAGATGAGCAAAAGCGCCTCCGGTTTCTGCGTCAATATGTGGGACGACGCCAACCGCTGGTTCCCCAGGGGCAGATGGCTTTCCGGAACTATGGATTGGACCTATATGAGTTTCATCCACAAGACCTCAGCCAAAGCAGCAGACTCCAAGGTCTCTTACATCCACGCAAGACTGATGAACTGCACCGGAACGGCATGGGTGGATGATATCAGCATTGAGGAAGTCAAATAAGATATTCCCCCCGGAAAAACAAAAAGCAGTGCTTTCCCGACAAAGGAGGCACTGCTTTTTTATATGGCAGCTTCAGTTATGCTTTAACTGCGCCGGCGATGGTTTCTCCGCAGCGGATCAGTGTTTCATACCCTTTTGCACTGTTTTCCAGAAGATCCGGCGACCATTTGATCTTATCGTTGTCAAAAATCAGTATGATGGTGGAGCCGCCGAATTTGAAATAACCTTTTTCATCCTGCTTGCGGTGTTTTCCGGGAGCCGCACTCTGAACGATGGAACCGACACCGAAAGCCCCCACTTCAAGAAAACGGAACGCTCCGAAAAGCTCCGATTCAAGAGCGGTGATCTGCCGGGTGTTTTCAACGTAAAGGTCAGGATATTTTGCCAATGCGACAGGATTGACAGAGTGGTATTTGCCCTTGACTTTCAAAGGTTCTTTTGCCTGGAAACATTCACAGGGGAAGTGGTAACGGTGATAGTCCACAGGTGCCAGGCGGATCACTGCTGCGGCAAGACGGGGGGCTGTCAGCTTTTCGCAGCAAAGGTCATTCAAGGTACGCTCCGCCCCTTTGACCGGAACAGGCGACTCCCCTGTGAGACCTTCAAATACAGTGATCCTGCCATCGGCGGGGGAGGAAAGAAGATCGGCGGCAAGTTCAAAAGGCCGCGCTCCCTCTTTCAGACGGCGGGTGAAAAAATCATTGAAACTTGAATACTTTTCCGGCGGGAACTCCGCTTCAGAAGCGTTGCACCCGGGAATTGAGGCAAGTGCACCGATATTCCTGCGTGAAAGGGCACGGTCATAATACCAGCCCATAAGAGCGGAAAGTCCTGAGCTGTTGAAAAGCAATCCGCTGAGACAGTGACCGAGAAAGGTCTCGTATGCAAAACGCAAAGCGCCGTCGCCCATAACGGTTTCGGGCATAAGTTCGCCTGTCTGACGGTTGACGATGGTAATGGCTTTTTTCAACTTTCACATCCTGTTCATTGAGGTTGGAACATTCATTTGTTTCAGCAGTAATATATCACACGGAGCAGAAAATTTCAATACAGCAGAAATAAAAACTTTCAGGAACTCCGGTATGAACTCTTTTCTCAGAGGCAGATGACCTGCAGCGCTTCAGAGGTGAATCCGATTTCCGCGCCCCCCTCAAGAATGATCTTTCCTCCTTGTGAAGTGGTGTTGGCAA
Source organism: Lentisphaeria bacterium (assembly GCA_017629975.1). Classification (GTDB taxonomy): domain Bacteria; phylum Verrucomicrobiota; class Lentisphaeria; order Victivallales; family Victivallaceae; genus UBA1784. The sequence goes on along the minus strand of JAGBWB010000221.1, from coordinate 4,568 downwards.
CAAGGATCATACGCCGGGAATCCGGCAGATCGTACCAGGCCGCGTCCACCCCCTGCGGTACAGAGAGAATGTGATCCCTATGACGGTAGATCCCCTCTCTGAAAGATGCCTCATGCTCTTTGCGGAGTTTCTGTCCCAGCAGAAAATGCTCTTTGAATCCGGGCGCCTTTGAAGCATGGCCGTAACACCAGAGTTTGGTTCCGGTCAGAAAGAGGCGGTTGTAATTTTTGACCAGATGGCGCCCCTCGATCCGGGGATCGGTACAGGGCCAGGGTTTCTGGATCAGCAGATCCATCCGTCCCGCCTCAGGAAAGGTATAACAGAAAAGTTCAGGGAAAGTCAATGCCTGATTGTTCCAGAGCGTTTCCAGATCCTGATAGTCCACGCTTGCGCTGAGGGAATCAAGGGGGTGCTCTGTAATAAAGATCTTATCCTCCCCCGCCGCGGCGCGGATCTTGCGGAACGCTTCAAGGATCCCCTTTGCCGTACTGCGGCTGTGGTCGTGTCCGGCGCCGTAACAGCGGGGCGGTATCACATTGAATTGATCCAGATAAACGCCGTCTGCTCTGAGAACTTCGCAGACATAGCGGACATTATCCTGAACTGTGGCGCACCAGTCGGCTGAACCGACACACATTCCGGTCAGCACTTTACTGCCCCAGCGGACATCCCGGGTTGAACCGTCAGCAAAACGCACGGCACAGGGCGCTCCCCGCGTTTCATAATCGCTCCGGGAGCGGTCGTAACTGAAACCGTTGACATAAAAGATCACTTTCACCCCTTTGCGGTGAATGGCTTCTACCGCCCGGATCAACTCCTCTTCTCCGCCCAAAAGAGGATCGGGACGGAAACAGGGATAATTGTTGTCAAATCCCCCCTCGTTCCAGCCGCCGAAGACAAGTGTTTCAAAACCGTCGGCAGCGGCTTCATCGGCAAGACGGGGCAGATCGGAATAACGGTTGTGGATCACACCATCCTGCCATCTGAGATCGTAATGGGCATGGACTCCTGTACCCAGAGGGAGGGAATCTCTGATCCCCAGACCGAGAGAATCGTAAAATTCCTTGTAAAGCCGGGCGTCCTGATGCCAGTCACCTGCGTGATTTCCCCGGACAAAAACGCACTCCCACTGCGTCATGTCCCGGTTGAACTGCTTGTAAAGCTCAATATTGATCCCCGCCTCACCGCGCCGTGCGCCGACTCTCAGGAATGTATTTTCAAAACCTTTATCAAGCATGAAAGCACTGAAAGCCCCCTGATTGCAGTTGTAGCTGAAAAAGGGCATGGAGCTTCTCACTTCAACGCAGTTTTCCTGTGCATCTTTTCTGTCAGGAGTCAGAAGACCTGACTCTCTGAGCCAGAATTTTCTATCCCGCCAGCATCCTTCAGAAAATTTCATTTCTTCAAAAAGGAGCCGGGCAGGATCTTTCCACCGGGCGCCGCCTTTGTCAGGCAGATAAAGCTCATCCCCCTCCCCCGGCAGCTGAACATTACAGAAACTCCACTTCACCTCCTGAAGAGCCCAGTCTGACCTTCCTGCGTCAAAGGAAAAATCCATAAACAAGTACCCAGTAGGGGAGTTTTCTCTTTCAGCAAGAATACATTTGATTCCGTAAGCGGCACATTCTTCAAGGTGAAGTTCCTTTGTTTCATTTCCCCGTGCGACGCTGACGGTGACAAAACTTTCTCTGCAATATTGTTTGAAGTCCATAAAAAAAGCTCCGGAAAAATCATTAAGCCCCTTTACTTTTATTTGAAGTGCGCCTCGCCGAAAGCATTGATATCAGCAAAGATCCTTGAGGAAAGGTTGGGCGCCCACAGTCCCAGCTGATCCATATCCGCACCGGCGCGTAAGGCAGGATAACGGATCTCTCTGCCGACATTCAAAGTCCACACCGTTCCGGGAGCCACTTTGACGCCGAAATTTTCAAAGGGAATGACCGCCATGGTGTACCACATATCCTGCGTCTGGCAGCTGTAATAACGCCACTTGCCGTTCCATGAAGAATCAGCTTTTCCATACCGGGGGTGAAGAGGATCTTTGATCAAACCTTTCACAGAATCATACCATGAATCGGCAGGGGGATTCCACGCAAGATGATAGCAAAGTTCCCTTTCTCCGGTGGGATCAATAAGAAGCTCAATGGCATTCTGCCGCCAGAAAACGCCATCCCTGCCCACAGGCGTATGTTTCCGGTTGCCCTTGAGTTCGGCTTTTACCGCGACATAGAGATTTTCCTTGTCATAAAGCATCTTGAACCAGGTCTGTTCTCTGAGCGGTTCAAGCTGGATCCCGTTGATCTGATGCCACTTTGCCTTTGCCCAGACCCCTTTTTCAAAATCCTTGAAAGGAACTTTGCCCTCACTTTGGAGTATTTCCAGCTTTCTGACCTGAGTCCCGGGCAGAACGCCCGTCTTGCGGATATGAGCAGTATCCCATTCAAAAGGAGCGCCGATATAGGCAGAAAGCCTTCCGTTGTTGAGCAGAGCTGTACTTTTCCCGCCCATGACCCGCACTTCGCGCCATCCGGGGATGCGTTTGAGTCTTGTTCCGGCAGAAATACTTTTAATAAAGGCGTTTCTTCTGTCGATCGCCTTGAGAAGCACATCAAGAGAGTGTTTTGAAGGAGCACTTCTGTAAGCGGTGTAAAGAGTCAGCACCCGGGCAGTCAATTTTGCGTAATCAAACTCCCGGCGAACCAGTTCCAGACGCTTTCTGACCTTGAAGTTCTTCGCCAGAGATTCGGCGCGTTTAAGATAGCGCTCCATAAAGTCAAGGTTTTCCGGGGTATAGATCATGTTAAGGATCTCACGCGCCGCAACAGTGCGCTCAACGGCGGGAAACACTGCAAGTTTGCTGTATAATGTTTCAAAAAAGCGTTTCATGGGGGCGGCGGATTCACGATAGAAACGTTCTACATACTCCTCACAGAGCTTGTTTTCATCCAGAGCGGGGTTTTCAAGGATCTTGCCGAACACATAATAAGAGGGGCCCTCAAGTCCGAAGTTTTCACCGAATCCGCAGCGGTAAACTCCCTTTACGCCGAAGTTGATAAAGCGCCGTGCCTGTTCAGCGCAGAAAAGGGGAGTCCGCTTGGGAGTCAGCCCGGTGCGGCAGTAACCGCCCCAGTTGTAAAGGTAAATGTGAAATCCCTGAGGAACTGTATATTCTTTCCACTTTTCAAGGGCTTTTTCATCATATTTACACAATTCGACCGCCGTATTTGCGGGGAATTTCTTAAAGGTTTTCGGAGGATCCCAGTTGGGAGCATAACAGATGATAAGCACCTTTTTCCCGGGACGATCCTTGAGAAGTCTTTCAGCAAGGGATCGGTGAAAAAGCCAGACCCACTCACCGGGATCGCTCCATCCGGGCATGGCGCGGCACTCTTTGCAGCGGCACTGGACCATGGCGTCAGTCTGTGCAAGCTGAGTTATATCATTTCCGGAATCAAGATCCTTAAGCATCTGTTTGTAAATCAGCTCTGCAACATTTTTATTGCTGATGCAAAGATGATTTCCGCTGCTGTCACGGACATGTGGATCGTTTCCTGTCTGAGCAAAGTACTCAGGATGTTTTTTGGCATAGATCTTTTTGGGAACAGCTACATACCAGGAGTGTCCGCCGTGGGTATGATATCTCCCCTGTCCGTAAAGAGTGTTGGCATAGTCGTAGAAAAAATCCGGTTCCCTGCCCAGAGCATAACGCAGATTATTGGTTCCCTCAAAAAGAAATCCGGAAGGAACGGTCAAATTCTTCATTTTCGCATAATCGGTTCCCACCTCTCCGGGAGCGAAAAAGCGGGTCTTGAGAAAGCGCTCCATAAAGACGACAGCGGCACGGGCGGATCCGATGATGTACTGACTGTGACTGGCTCCTGCTTTGACGCTGCCGGTACGGTGACCGTCAAATCCGGCAAGGATGAGAGAATTATTTTTTTCGGCGATCATATAATCAAAATCCTTGAAATCAGAAGGTTTTTTCCCCAGCTTTTCAAGAAAAGGGGAGTTCCCCAGCCAGATGGCCTGAGGGGGGATCTTTTTCAATTGAGAAGCAGGAATGATCGTAAGTTTCGCCCCCAGAGTTTCAGAAAAGGCTTTCTGCAATTTTTCTGCCGTCACTTTGAGAAACAGATCCGTTCCCGGATTGGGATGTCTGTCGGCGTAAACAATAGGGAACACTGAACTTCTGCCGACTTCAAACCCGCAAAGTACGGTAAGTGAAAAAAGCAGCAAAAGCACTCCTGATAATTTATGAATTTTCATTATTTCAAATCCTTTCCTTTATTTCAAATATTTGTCAGATTTCAGCCAAACTTGTTTCAACTGTTAAAAACCGGTCTTCCTCTCCCCGCATTTTCGCTTGAAAAAGTTCCCACACGGCATGTGCAAGAAGCGTATAGGGCGTGTCAAAACAGATCCGCCGGACAGGGGGCGGGGAAATGCCCGTCTGATTGTTGATCTCAAAGATCTTCACGTTTTCCGGCACCTGCAATCCGAATCTCTCAGGGATCCGGGCGGCAAAATACGAAGCGGCCCCGGAACGGCAGATGACTGCCTGAGGCGTG
>JAGBWB010000220.1 GCA_017629975.1 Lentisphaeria bacterium | reverse complement strand
GGGGCAGCAGCCGGAGCGGGAGCAGCGGCGGGGGCGGCTTCAGCAGCAGGAGCGGCGGCGCCGGGGAGTTCATATTTTTCGCCGGGTTCGCCGACGACGGCGACCACTTCACCCACCTTGACCTCTTCCCCTGCGGGGATGACGATCTTCAGAACGGTTCCGGCATATTTGGCAAGCTCTTCAAAAGAGGACTTTCCGGTTTCCATGGAGAAAAGGGGCTGTTCAAGTTCAACTTTGTCCCCCTCTTTGACCAACCACTGGGAAAGCACTGCGCTTTCGTCAGAAACGCCCATCTGGGGCATGAGAATGAAATTTGCCATCTTCTTTTCCTTTTTGTTAAAGTATTGTTATAATAATACGGTATATTTTTCAATTTCCTCTGCGGTCTCTTCCGGGATCGTACCGTCTGAAACCACGGTGTCTATTTCGCTGATTTTAGCGTAGGTGAAAGGCATCGCCACCCCCAGCTTGGAGCTGTCAAGCAATACGGCGCTCCGCCGCGCCTGATGGATCAGATGCTGTTTCAGCAGACAGTCGTACTGGTTGCCCACAGTGCATCCGGCGTGAAGATCAAACCCTGAGATACCCAGAAATGCAAGATCGATGTTGAACTGGGAAAGCTGGTTTTCAAGGTTGTAGGGCGTAATGGCAAGACTGCGGCGGGCAAGAGTTCCGCCCAGCATGACCACCTGGGGCAGTTTCTTGGTGCTGAGGATCTCAAGCGCCACATTGGGGGCGCTGGTGATGATGACGCAGTGCTGATCGGGGATGATCCGCGCCAGCGCCATGGCGGTGCTGCCGGAGTCGATATAGACCGCTTTGCCGGGTTCCATAAGGGTAACGGCCTTGGCGGCGATGGTTTTTTTGGCTTCGGAGTTGCGCTGTTCGCGTTCGCTGTAATAGTCTTCACTCAAGCCGAATGAGCGCTGAACAGCCCGGGCGCCGCCCCGGGTCAGGATAATGGAGCGTTCTTTTTCAAGGTAGGCAAGATCCCGGCGGATCGTCATTTCGGACCATTTGCTGAAACGCTCTGCCAACAGAGCTATGGAAACTTCTCCATTAGCCTGTATGAATTTCAAGATGGCATCCCGGCGCTCGTGCATTTGTAAAGACTCCGTTTAAGTATAATATTGCAATGCACATAATATAGCACCGGGAGTGCTTTTTTTCAACAGATGTTTGTGAAAAATTATCACAAATTTGTGAAAAAACAACAAGTCTTTTCAGTCTTCAACGGGGGGAATGGCCCGCCAGGTGGAACTGCTGGATTTCACAGTACTGCATTTATAGCAGACGCTTGCATGTTCTCTGGCAAGGGAGATGTGTCCGTCTGCGTGGAGTGTCCACGCCGACTTTCCGGGGTGGCGGTAGCCCATAAGGAGCGTTTGATCGCCGTGTTCGGGGTGCCAGGAGTTGCGGTAGTCGGTCAGTCCTCTGCCGGCACTGTCTGCCATATAAATCAAACGGCTGGGTTTCCGGACCCGTGAAAAGCGCACCACAGGCTCCAGAGCGCCGTGGAGCCAATAGTTGACAGCCATCGTCAGATACAAAGTGCCCACCGTATCAGGCAGGTTGCTGAAAGGGGCGGGGACATAGGCTGTGTACTTCAGATTGCCTTCATTGATGAGGGGACATGCCAGCTGATGACGCCTCAGCACTTTTTTGCTGGTCAGGTGAACACCGCCCAGATAACTTGAGCCGTTCCAGAGCTCCTTGTATTCGCTCCAGGGCGAATGGGTAGAGGGATTGTAGAAGAAGTTGGAGGGAGACGTCTTTTTCTTCGGGAAGAATCCGCTGTAATCGGCAACGTACATCCCCAGATATCTCCCCATGGTGGTGAAATTATTGCCGCAGGAAGTCGCCATAGCTCTGGCGCGCGCCTGCTGCAAGGCAGGGAGCAGCATGGCGGCAAGAATGGCGATAATGGCGATAACGACCAGAAGTTCAATCAGCGTGAACGCTGATTGAGTGAAGATGTGAAGGTGTGAAGAGCTTGACTGCGTCAAGCGTGAAGTGCGCCCTGCCGGGCGTAAGGATGTGTAATTTTTAAATTCAGATAAACAGTTCTGCTGTTCAGTAGTGATAAGCTGTTCTATCAAGGTGAATTTTTTCATTGCATTTTACTCCTGAATTACCATGTATTGTAATCTGATTCTCTTGCCGCATAAGGGCTTTTATCGTAAGCGTTCCAGAAACTTCCGTACCAGGATTTGTTTTCCGTCGTGTTTTTGCGGGTGGGAACCTTTTGCCTTGAAAGCATTTCAACATGTCCGTCAAGGAACATGAACGTTCCTTTCCCCGGCATGGAGGGATTCTGTGTCTGGGAACTCTGGTCAAGAGCGATCTGGGGATTGTTGTGAACAAAAACAGGTGTGCCGTTCCCGCTGGAGTTGGAGTCGATTATGTGGGCTGACCCCCAGACACCTTCACCGGCTCCCATGTTGCGGGAGGGGATCCTGGCTTTGGTGATCTTTTCAGCCTTGAGGCGGGCATTGTTTGCCATGCCGCCTACGATAGTGACATTGGTGTTGGGCGCAGTTTCGGCGAACTTGGACATCAAAGTGCCTGAGCGGGTCGGGCAGGCAAGAAAATGGACATAGAGTTGCCCCGTATAGGAACGGGAGGCACTGCCCAGAGCTTCACCTGAGGAGGTGCGTTCTTCGTTGGTCGTTCCGAGATAGGGGGCGATCATGCCGCCTTTGGAGGTGCGGATATTGTCTTTGCGGGCATTGGCAAGATACCAGACCCGTGAAGAGGGATCCCATGAACCCCCATTGTAAAGAGTGGGAACGATGTCAAAATTGTCAGCAATGTATAAACTCCAACCGTGGGAAAGCTGTTTGAAGTTGTTGATACAGGTACTTTGCCGGGCCTTTTCCCGTGCCTGCTGCAAGGCGGGCAGCAGCATCGCCGCAAGAATGGCGATGATAGCAATAACGACCAGCAGTTCGATCAGCGTGAAACGGGAAATCTTTGACATGGAAGAGTACCTTTAGAAAGAAAAAGTTAAGTTTTATGAAAAATTTTTATTTTGGATCTGCTCCGGAAAAATCTTCATCAGTATGTGATCGAAGAGATGGGTTTCCATGAGGTGCTGCCGGCTTGCACCGGACTGCACTTGTAGCAGACACTTACATGTTCCTTTGCCAGAGTCGTATGTCCGTCGGCATGGAGCAGCCACGCCTGTTTTCCGCTGTGACGATACCCCATCAGGAATTTCTGTTCACCATGGTCGGTATGCCAGGAGTTTCGGTAGTCGGTGATGCCGTAACCGGCACTGTCAGCCATATAAATCAGGCGGCTGGGACTTTTGACCCGTGAAAAACGCTCCACAAATCCGCTGTATCCGTTGAGCCAGTAGTTGACGGCGATGGAAAGATAACGGGTTCCCTGTGTCTCAGGCAGATTGGTAAAGGGCGCCGGACCGTAGAAGTAGTTGTTCAGATTTGTTTCACTGACCTCAGGACAGGCAAGTTTGTTGCGGCTCACGATCCCTTTGCTGGTGCGGGTCACACCTCCGAGATAAGTGCAGGTGCCGTCCCACAGATCCTGATAGGGATACCAGGGGGAAGCGGACTCCACTTTTTGAAAGAAGTAGGAAGGATGGAGCTTTTTTCTCGGAAAGAAGCCGTTGTAATCGGCAACGTACATCCCCAGATATCTCCCCATGGTACTGAAGTTATTTCCGCAGGAAGCCGTTTTTGCCCTGGCCCGTGCCTGCTGCAAGGCAGGAAGCAGCATGGCAGCCAGAATGGCGATAATGGCAATGACAACGAGAAGTTCGATCAGCGTGAAAAAAGGAACAGAGCGATTCAATTTACTTTTCATGGTAATCACCTTTTTTAATGAAAACTCCCTGCGAAATGCAGTATAAATATACATGAGGAATTTTTCAATGTCAAGTGTTTTTTTTACATGGGAAAGGTTTTTTTTTCGAAAAAAAGCAAAATCTTCTTCCGGGACGCGGAAATAAGAAACTTCCGGCGGCAGATCAGTACTTCAGCGAGGTCAGAGGCTGCCAGGTGGGGCCGTTCCATGTTCTGCTTTTGACACAGGTATAACAGAGATCGGCGTGTTCCTTGATGAGCCGTGCATGGCCGTCAGCAAAAGTCACCCATGCAGAGCCGCCGTGCCGATAGCCCATAATATAGGTCTTGACGCCGTGTTCAGGATGCCAGGCGCAGCGGTATTCGGTAAATCCGCTGCCCGCGCCGTCAGACATGTAGACCAGATAGGCAGGCCTTGCGACCCGGGAGTAACGCACAGGGGGATTGCCTCCCTGTGCCGTCAGATAACGGTTGTTGCTCATGGAAAGATGAAGAACTTTCAAAGACGAAGGCATGTTGCCTATGGGGCCGGGGGCATAGAGTTCGTAGTCCAGATTTTTCTCACTGACTTCAGGGCAGAGAAACTTGTTGCGGATGAGCGCACCGGTGCTTTCGATTCTGCGGAGTCCTCCCAGATATTCGTATGCGGAGGAGGTGCTCTTCAGATCCGGATAGGCGCCCCACCCGGAGTTTGTAATATTCAAATTCATGATGTTGGCGGCTGCCGCCTTTTTCCAGTGGAAAAATCCGTTGTGGTCAGCTATGTAGAAGCCCAGGTATTTTCCCATGGTGTTGAAGTTGTTGCCGCATGCACTGGATTTGGCTCTGGCGCGGGCCTGCTGCAAGGCGGGCAGCAGCATGGCGGCAAGAATGGCGATGAT